>JAVBSD010000187.1:0-7075 GCA_031547325.1 Victivallaceae bacterium
CGGTGATCCGGAGTAGACCATCGAGACAGCGCCAAAGGCTCTCCGCATCCCGGTCGCCCAGCGCCCGCTGTGCCGCGGAATCCAACTGCAAAATCAACAGAGCAACGGCCCTGTCATCCAATTCGTCGCCCCGGTCGATCATCGCTTCAAGGCGGCGCTTCCAGGCGTCATCCGGCAACACTTCCCGCAAAAACAACCCGATATGGGTACGCCGGTTCAAAAAGCAATTCGCGTTCGTCAACTCCGGGTCGGCGGGGTAGCCGGCCTGGACCGCCAGGGCGACGGCCTGTTTCAGACGCGCGTGAGCCAACGCCGTCCAGACGCCAAAGGCCAGGAGCGCGACGAAGAGGCTTCCGCCGAGAATCAGCGCCAGTTGCAGATTGCGCTTGCGCGCCGACGAGGGCTGCACTTCGAGGCGGTCGGCGGCGTTGTTGAGCATTTCCGAGGCGAAGCCGAAGACGATCACCCAGACCGCCCTGATCAGCCCGGCATAGGGGATGATGACAGCGGGATTGCGGACGTAACGCCAGGCCCAATCCCAGCTCCCGACCAGTTCCAGCCCCAGGGCCAGCGGCAGCAACAGCGCCGCCAGGACCATGGACAGCGTCGCCGCCAGCGTCTTCGCCCACCCGGCGCCGCGCATGATGCCGAGCGGCAGCCACGCGCTTTCGACCAGATTCCAGACGAGGTTGACGCCGGGAATCAGCAGCAGCCCCAGCCGCCAGCCTTTGAGGCCGCCGGGCAACCGCATCATCCAGTTGACGTACATCACCAGTTGCGCCGCCACCGCCAGCGCGATGCCGCCGGCGGCGCCATATCCCCACTCGAAGGCGAGCGGCGCCAGCACGCCGAAAATAACCCCGGTCCACCACAAAACCTGCCACAAGGTCAAATAACGGTTGTTGCGGAAACGTACTTCCAGCATCATTTACGGCTCCCGCTCTTCAACCGGCATGGACATGGATGCGGGGCCGGCCTCGACCCGGATCGTTCCGGCGGCCGGGTCGGGGACGAGGCGAAGCGGCTTGCCGTCCCACGGATCGACCGGCAGGCTGTCGAGGTACGCCGGAACCAATTGCTCCTGCGATTCCGGGTAACGCCCCGTGTCGCGCCGGAACAATTCCAGCGCCGCCAGCATCCGGAGCACCCGCACCTCCGCCACGTACCGGTCGCGGCTTGCGAGCAGCTCCGGCGTCAGCTCGCAGACGACCTCCCAGAGCAAATAATCCGGCGGCAAGGGCAGCAAATACGGCTCCGCCGGCCGCCGGTACTTGTCGACGGCGGCGGCGCGAAAGGTCCACGCCATCAATTCGACCGTGTCGGCGCGCGCGCCGATCCACCACGGCCGGTTGAGATCGTCGAGCAATCCGAGCTTGTCGGGATGCAGAAAGACGATATCGATCAGGTAGGCGATTCCCCGTTGCGAAAATTCGGATTCGCCCTCCCCCGGCCGGAACGGCGGAATCAGCCGCTTCAGCTCTTCCCGGTCGAGCCGGGCAAAGCCGCCGGCGGCCGCGAATCGCTGCAGCAAATCCAGATAAAAATCGCGATTTCCCTGCATATGGGAGGGCGCGATCTCCTCCAGCGCCCTCAGATCATCCAGGCTCCCGGTCAGCAGCGCGTCGTCGCCGTCTTCGATCGCTTCCACGCCGGTGTAATAATGAAATCGGATCAAGGCCCAGCCGGCCGCGTCGTCGTCGCTCGCGGCCGGATACGCTTTGAATTCGGCGAAGACCGGACGGGCGGCGGCGAGCAGGGCGCGGTTGGCGGCGGCGTCCCCGCTCCGTCCGGGCAGCTGGAGCGCGACGGCGCGATTCCGCCATTCGACCAGCTCCGGCGGGGCGTTGGCGAGCGTCCACTCCTCCAGCGGAAGCCACTGCCGGGTCAAGCCGGAGGCCTCGATCCGGCGCCACGCGGTGCGAATGCGCCAGGCGTTCCAGCCCCACCAGCCGCCGGCGAGCAACACCGGCATCACCCAGCAGAGGCCGAAAATCAACGCCAGCTGCCGCTGGCGTCTTCGCCTCGAAGTCGGCTCCGGCGGAATCCGCCACGCCGCGCGGTTGAGCCGCCACCCCAGAACGGCGAAGGCGGCCACATGAACGGCCAACGGCCACAGCGCCGGCCGCAGGTTCCTGAAGCGCAGCAGCAGCCACGGCCAGCGCCACAACTGGTACGCGGCATACCCCGCCGCCGCCAGCAGCGCCAACGCCGCGACGCCGGCGACGATTCGGAAAAACACTTTTTCCCATCCGCTCCGGTACCGCAGGATGCCGCCGACGATGCGCTGGCTTTCGAAAAAATTCCAACCGAGGCCGAAACCCGGAACGAAAAGCAACCCGAACTGCCATCCTTTGAGGCCGCCGGCCAGGCGCGTCATCCAGCAGGCGTACAGCGCCCCGCCCGCCGCCGCCATGCCGCAAGCGCCGGCGGCCGCCAACCAGCCCATCCCCGCCGCCGGCAACAGCGCCGCCAGCGCCGCCCCGGCGCACCAGAGGCCGAACCACAGCAACATCCATTTCCCCGGACGGGATTTGGCTTCCATCATCTTCCCCGTTTCCTTATCCTGACCGGCGCCTCTTCGAATTGCCGGTGCTGCTCCATCGCGCGCGGCTCCAGCGGCATGGCACAAGACAATGCCCCTAATTTCACCCGGACCGCCATTCCGGTCTCCCGAATCGTCTCGCAGGAGACGTGAAACCACTCTCCGGTCAAATCCTTGGATCCGGGCTTTTTTTTATGGTCATCGGGACCGAAACCATAGCCGGACATTCTCCCTCTCCCCATGCCCGTCTCCCGATGGTCGGGATCGCCCCGGCGTGGCCGGGCAACTGCAACATAGCGGGTGAGCATTCCGGCTTGATACTCCGCCGGCCGGCGGTCATGGCGATTCACCGGCACGGATTCCAGAAATTCCGGCGTCAACTCCTCCAGCCGTTCCGGGAAGCCGCCGCGAGCCCGGCGAAATTCCTCCAGGGCGACCAGAATTCGAACCAGATCCGACAGATTGCCGGCAACGCTCACCCAGTCGTCCTCCATGAGACTGGCGAACACCCGCTCCTCATAGAGACGTCTGGAAATCTCCCGCGTCATGCTCCAGTCCCAATAATCACGCGTTGAATTTTCGAACCACCAGGCGATCCACTCCCAGAATTGGGCATCGTCGCGAACCAGCCACGGCTTGGTCCACTTTTGCCCGTCGCGCAAGGCGACCAACTCGGGGTCGAGCAACATCACCCGGTGCTCAAGCCGATGGTCGCGCAGCAACGGCGATTGACGCAACCGGGCCAGGTCGGCCTCCTCCAACCGCGCCAGGCCGCCCGACGCCGACCAATCCATGATACCGGTCAGAAAGTCCATCTGTATTATAAACCGCCAGGCCGGAACCCGGGCGAACAGCTTTTCCAGCCGTTCCAGGTTGGCGCGGACGGCTTCGCGGTCTCCGTCGGCGTCGGCCAGCCGCAGCGCCATCCAGTAGTAATTCATCAAAAACTCAACCGCCGGCTGATCGGCTTCGAAACGGGTTTCACTGTTGAGCCAGCGGTCGAATCCGGCGACCGCTTCGGCATATTCGGCCAACTGTCGCCGCCAGCGCCGGTCCACCGACGCGGTCCAGCGGTCGCAATGCAGATAGTTGAGGTATGTCCGGGGAATTCCCGCGAGACAGCGGTTCAATTCGGCTTCCGCTTCGGGGTCGATGTCGGGCCGCAGTTCTTCCGGGATGGCATCGGTCAGTCCGGCGGCGGCGATCCGGCCGATGGCGGCGTGGATGCGCCACGCGTAATACCCCCACCAGCCGGCCGCCAGCGCCAGCGGCAACCCGACGCCGAGGCCGACGACCCACACCAATTGGCGCCGGAACCGGGCCGAAGAATTCGGTTCGACCTCGCGGAAACGCGCGCAGTTGTTGAGCATCCCGGCCGCGACCTCGAAGCTGAGGCCCCACAGCAGCACCGCCGCCACCAGCGCCGCCGCCGGCCATGGAACGGGCTGTTCCTCGATGACGGCATAGAAAAATTCCCATCCCGCCAATGCGGCGCACCCCAGCAGCAGCAGCGCCGAAACGGCCGCCGCCACCCGGACGCCCAGGCGCAGCGCCAGCCTCCGGCCGCGGGATACGCCGACGGCGATGCGTTCGAATTCGACCAGATTCCACGCCAGCCCGAGGACGGGAATCAGCAGCAATCCGAAGCGCCATCCTCGAAGCCCGCCCGGCGACCGCGCCATCCACCACGCCATGCGCCCATACCAGCCGACCGCCGCGACCGCTCCGCCGGCCGCAGCCGGCAACTTCCACCAGGCGCCGAGAATCTCCCAGCCGCCGTGGTACGCCAGGAAACACATCAGCAGAAAGGTCAGCAGCACCAGCGCCATCCCCAACCGCCATACCCACAGCCATTTCACCGGCCGGGCGAGACCTTTATTCATCTTCCACCTCCAGCGGCAGAGTGAACGACAGCGTTCCGAATGTCAGGCGCACCACCGTTTGCATTTCCGAAACGGATTCGCGAGTCACGGAGAAAAGTTCACCGGTGAGGTCCTTGGAACGCGGCTTACTGCTTCCGTAATATGACTTCATGCGCTCGTCGCGCCCGGGCACGGCAGTCGTTACGTAACAGGAGAATTCCCCGATTTCATAGACCGCCGGCGCCCCGTCCCTCGGATTCACCGGCACGGCGTCCAGAAATTCCGGCACCAGCTCATCCAATCGTTCCGGAAATCCACCGGTGGCGCGACGGCAGGTCTCCAGCGCGATCAAAGCCGACACCGCCCGCCGCCGCACTTCATGGTGGGGATGATAGGCGACGGTCTCGAAAATTTGAAAAAATTTTCGATAAAAGAAATGCGGATATTCGGGACCTTCCGGCGTCGTGCTCCAGTCGCATTCCCAGTAATCCCGACAGAAGTTTTCGAACGACCAGGCGATCGATTCCCATGCTCCGGCGTCACATTGAACCTGCCACGGCGCGGACCAGGATGAACGATCGCGAAAGGCGACAATTGCCGGATCGACCGCCAGCATCCGATACTCGAGCCGGAGATCGCGCAGCAGCGGCGTCTGACGCAGCCAGGCCAACGCGGCGTCATCCAATCGCGCCAGCCCGCCGGCCGCCGCCCAATAGGTCATGCCCGCCCCAAACTCATCCTGTAAACTTGTACGAACGCCGGGGAGCCGGACAAACAAATTCTCCAGTCGCTTCAGGTTGGCGCGAACGCCTTCGCGATCTCCGTCGGCGTCGGCCAACCGCAACGCGATCCAATAATAACGGGACAGAAACACGGCATCGGATGCATCGATATCGAAACGGATTTCGCCGTCGAGCCGGCGTTCGAATTCCGCAACCCGTTCGGCGTATTCGGCCAGGCACTTCCGCCAACGGCGTTCCACATGCATGCTCCAGCGAGTACAATACTGATACCCCAAATCCGATGCTTCGACGCCTTCAAAGAGACGCTTCAGCTCGGCTTGCGCTTCCGGGTCGATATCGGGCCGCAATTCTTCCGGGATGGTTTCGGTCAGCCCGGCCGCGGCGATCCGGTCGACGGCGACGCGAATGCGCCCTGTCCAATATCCCCACCACCCGGCCGCCAGCGCCAGCGGCAGTACGACGCCGAGACCGAGCACCAGCGCCAGCTCGCGCCGGCGCTTGGCCGAGGAATACGGTTCGACCTCGCGAAAGCGCACGCAGTTGTTGAGCATCCCGGCCGCGACGTCAAAAACGCACCCGTACAGCAGCAGCCCCCAACCCAGCTCCATAACCATGCCGTCAACGGATTTGCCCATCATCGCGCGCCAGATCGCCCCTCCCGCGAAGATGACGCACAACATCGGCAAGGTCGAAGCGACCGCGGCGGACAGTCTGACGCCGCGCCGCGCCGCCCCCGGAAGATGACCGGAAACGCCGATCGCGATACGCTCTGATTCAACCCAGTTCCACACCAGGCCGACGCCGGGAATCAGCAGCAGCCCGAAGCGCCATCCCCGGAGCCCGCCCGGCGACCGCGCCATCCACCAGGCCATGCAGCCATACCAGCCGACCATCGCGATGATCCCGCCGGCGATCACCGGCAGCCAACACCACGCCCACCAGGCGGCGAGCATTCTCCCCCCGCCGCGATCGATCAGGATCATCAGCAGAACCGTCGGCGTCAGGACCAGCAGCATTCCCAACCGCCATATCCACAGCCACTTCGCCGGCCGGACGAGACGGTTCCACCATGATTGCTCACTCATCGTCCACCTCCAGCGGCAGAGTGAACAACGCCGCGCCGAACCTCACCCGGACCTCCGGTCGGGTTTCCGGTATCCATTCCAGGAACACCCGGAATTTTTCCCGGGTCAAATCCTTGGAATACGGTTTCTCGACGGGCATATCGAAGCCATACGTGACGCTCCGGTCCGATCGCGGACCGGGGCCCGAACGGGCGACATCCACATAGCGGGTGAATTCCCCGGTTTCCAACTCCGCCGGCCGGCCGTCGCGCGGGGCCACCGGCACGGCGTCCAGAAATTCCGGCGTCAACTCCTCCAGTTGTTCCGGAAAGCCGCCGTGAACCCGGCGGTATCGCTCCAGGGCGATCAGAACCAGCGCTGCGCGCCGGCGCACTTCGATTGCGGGGTCGAATTCCGCCAAAGCGTCGAGCTGTTCGAATTTCGGCGAGCGCGGCCGCTCGTAAGGAACATACAACGGCTCGCCCCATTCTCCCCGGTCGCGTTGGTAACGCTCGAACCCCCAGGCGATCAATTCCCAGATTTCCGCGTCGCCGTGAACCAGCCACGGCCGCGACGGCGCGGCGCGCCAGGCGACAATCGCCGGATCGATCTTCAAGATCCGGGTTTCAAGACGGATATCGCGCAACCACGGCGAATGGGCCAGCCGCTCCAGATCGGCATCCTCCAGCCGCGCCAACCCGCCCGCCGCCGCCCAAGCGGTCACGCCTATCAGACAACACCATTGCGAAAACTCGCGCGCATCCGGAACCTGGACGAACAGTTTTTCCAGCCGCTCCAGATTGGCGCGGACGCCCTCGCGATTCCCGTCGGCGTCGGCCAGCCGCAGCGCCATCCAATCGTAAC
>JAVBSD010000426.1:0-5281 GCA_031547325.1 Victivallaceae bacterium
GCCGGCCGCGGCATCAGCCGCGAACCAATCCCCTCAGAGACAGTCGGGCAAAAAAAAGCCGCGAACCAATCTCCTCAGGGACCGTCTGGATTGATTCGGATCAGGGTGATTTCCGCGGGGCAGAAAAGGCGGAGGTGTACGAACGACGTGCCGACTCCGCGCGAGACGAACAACCGGCGTTCTTCGCTGCCGTGGCTGCCCGCCGCGAAACGTGTTCCGTACTTTGACGGGACCAGCAGCGGTCCCAGGAGCGGCAGCACGACCTGTCCGCCGTGGGTGTGACCTGAAACCATCAGCATATTTCCCGTCGCTTCCCGCAGGAGCTCGAAGTTGTCGGGCGAATGCGACAGGAGCAGCAGCGGCATGCCGGGGTCGGCGAAACACTCCTCCGGCGGGTTTTCCGGCAGGTCCGCGATTTTCATGGTTACGCCGTTGAATTCGACGACTTCGGCGTCGTGTTCCAGCAGGCGGATGCCCCGGGGCTGAAAAACGTCCCGGAAGCGTTGCGCTCCCGTCCGGCGGTCGTGATTGCCGAGGATGGCGAAAACGCCGGCGGGGGCCCGCAGCTCTCCGAGGATTTCCGCCGCCTGTTCCGGCGACGCCGGTTGTCCGGGGGCCATGCCGCGCCCGCAATAATCCCCCGGCAAAAGGATCATGTCCGGGTTTTGGGCGTTGACCTCGGCGACCGCCCGGCGCAGGCGTTCGAGGTCCTGCGGCGTGTCCAGCAGGTGCGTGTCGGCGATGACGGCGAGCGTCAAATTTTGCGGAAACTCCTTCAACCGCAGATCGACGCGGGTCAATTCCGGGGCTTTCGAGGCGTTGCGGTAGCCGATGAGGCCGGCGAGCAGCGCCGCCGCCGCCATGATGGCGAGAATCGCCCTGGCGGCCAGGCGCCTGGTTTTGACGGCGGAAAAACAAGCGGCGAGCAGCGGATAACACAACTGCGAGCAGGCAAACGCCGCCACGGCCGCCCGGAGCCAGGAAAAGCGGCACATTGCCAGGATGGAAACGCCCCACCACAAGGGGAGCGAAACGCCCAGCGCCCATACCGCGCCCAGGATATAACCCCGCCGGCGAGAAATCACCGCCGCTGCCGCCGGCGGCAGCCACAGGAAATAAATCAATTGGTCCGGGAAAGGCAGCGTCTCGCGAAAGCAGAAAAGCGGCAGCGCGAGCGCGAGCCCATACCCCAAAGCGAATAGGCCCGAGTGATCCTTCATGTACTTGTGATTTGTTCCGTTCCGCATTTTCGCTATGAAATATACCTCCCGGCGGCTGATTTTTCAATCGGGATTGCTTTTCCGGCCGGGGGAGGATATTTTATTGCACGATGCAAACTTCGGAGGAGTTATCATGATGGATACCGCGTTTGATTTTCAGGCGTTGCGCTGGGATTTGCCGTTTCCGGAACGGGTTTCGCAATACAATGTGGTGTACCTGACGCCGCCGGACGATCCGCTCGACGGCATGGCGCTGGGCAACGGCCGGATGGGAGCCATCATCTGGTTCGAGGGAAGCTGCGTCCACTGGCAATTGAACCGGTGCGACCTGTTTTCCGAAGTGCCTTGCGAGACGTTTCACAATTGGCGGCCGGACGAGGAGGAGCGCGTGACCGCGCTGCGCCATGCCGGCCGGGGGAGGATCGATTTCCGTCTTCCGGTATTCGATCCTTTTTACCTGGAGGAGTGCCGCGGGGATCTGGACATTGCGCACGGCGCGGCCCGGATGCGGACCAGGACTCCGTTCGGCGCGGCCGAAGTGGAAATGATCCTCGACTCCGACTCGGATCAACTGCTGTTTCGCTGCCGCACGGATCTGACGGCGGCGGCGGCGCCGGAGTTCACCCTGGAACGGTACGGCAGCCGGACCTATTCGCATTGGTACGGGCAGGTCAGACGCGATCCGTCGCTCGGTTTGGCGGAGACGCAAAGCCGCTTTGAGGGAGAGCAATATGGGCTCACGGTTCAGCTCGGCAGCCGGGAATTTGCGGTGGGGGGCACTCTGGCCGGGGTTCGGGAATTCCGGCGGAACGGCCCGTATTCGCTGACCGGCGCGTGGCCGGAGGCGATGAAGCAGGAGTTTGGCGGCAGCGCCGGCTGTACCGCGCCGGTGGAAGGGGAGGCCTGGCAAAGTTTGCACCGGCTGAAGCCGGATTTCGATGCGGCCCGGAGGCGCACCGCGGCCGGATGGGAGGTTTTCTGGTCGACCTTCCGGATGGATTACGGCGATGAATATTTGAACCAGCTCTACCATTTGGCGCTGTATTATCTGAATGCTTCGCAGCGCGGCGATTTCCCGGGGCGTTTCATCAACGGGCTGTGGGGGTGGAACCGGGACGTTCAGAATTGGAATTTCTATTTTCACTGGAACCAGCAGCAGCTGTATTGGGGCGTATACGCCGCCGGCCATCCGGAATTGGCCCGCGCTTATCTGCAGTTGCGCCGGCGCGGCATGGCGTCGGCGGGCAAAGACGCGGCGGCGGTTTTTCAGGTGTCCGGCGGCTTGGCGGTTTCCGATGTCACCGACAAGGACGGGGCCAATTCGGTCGCGGAATTCCACAACCATACGCCGGGGGCGCAGATCGCACTGGATTTTTACCGTCATTATCAGTATACCGGGGATCTGGAATTCCTGCGGGAGCAGGCGTATCCGTATATGACGGGCGCGGCGCGTTTTCTGGAGAGCCGCTTTGCGCCGGGCGACGACGGGAAGTACCATGCCCGGGAAGGAACCGCCTACGAGGGCTGGATTCCGCTGACCGATGCGATCTCGGAAATCAGTTGCCTGGAAGCGCTGCTGGATGCGTTGCTGGAGGCCGGAACGCTGCTCGGGGAGGCGCCGGAGGAACAGCGCCGCCGCCGCGAGCTGCGAAGCCGCCTTGCCGCCTACCCGGACGCTCCGGTGGAGGATTACACGGACGCCGGAGGCCGTTTGAAGTACGGCAACAGCCGCGGGGCGGCAGTGGAAGGCGGCCGGCTGCTGGCGGCCGGCTTCCACGCCGACGGCGCGCCCGGAATTTCGCTCATTCCGGCGCGGGAAGAGAGCCGGAGGGAAACGGAATCCACGGATGAATTTTTGCGGCGGCTGCTGCGCGGGGAGAGCCCGCCGGAACCGTACGGCGGTCTCGCGGTGAACGACGGGATTTTCCCCTGGGTGGAACTGTGTCCGATTTTTCCGGCCGGCACCGTCGGCGTCGCGCAGCGCGGGAGCGCGGTGTATGCCAAAGCGGTCAACACGCTCCGGCTCATGACTCCGGCGACGATGGGGTGGGGAGTCGCGCCGGTCGCCGCCGCCCGGCTCGGGCTGGCGGAGGAGACGGCGCGCGAGCTGCGGGAATTTCCGGAATTCTGGCAGTGGTTCCGCAACGGGTTCTTTCACTACGGGCCGCTGTATGGGACCTATCCGGAGACGGTGCTGCGCGGCATGGAGCGGAACATCCGGGACTGCGACGGCGCGCCGGAGGAGACGTTTCCGGCAAGACAGCAGCCGTTCCGGCATATGGGCATGGAATCGCTGGGCGTGTTGACGGCGGCGGTCAATGAGGCGCTGCTGCAATGTCACGACGGGGTGATTCGGGTCTTTCCGGCCTGCGGTCACGACGCCGGGTTTTCGCTCCATGCGCACCATCAAATACGGGTGGACGCCGAGAAGCGGGATGGCGAGGTCCTGTTCGTGGTGGTGACCGGCAAGCCGGGGCGGCGGGCGGCGGTGGCCGGTCCGTGGCCGGAAACGGTGATCTGGCCGGAGGGCAAACAGAGCTGCTCGGAGGTGCTGGAGCTGGATTTTTCGGTTTGCGAAAGCTTCATCCTGCTGCCGGCGGGCGCTTCGGTCGCCGACTTCGCCGTCCGGCGGCCGGAATTGCGGGCCAACGACCGGCCGCGCTATTCGTTCCGGCGGCGGGCCATGCTGGGGCTGGAGAAAATGTTTTAATACCGATTTGCAATCTTAGGGTTCGTTCTGCTGTGTGCTTGCGGCGCCATAGCATCCCGGTCGGCGCGCGCCGTTACTTCCAGTAGCGGCGCGGCCGATCGATATGCTCTTGCATCCACAATCACTGCGCATTTCCTAACCCTAAGATTGCAAATCGGTATCAGGAAATGCCTCCAGGCTCCGGCCGCGCGTCAGAGCCTTCCGGAATTTTTCAGGAGTTCGATTCCGCAGTCCAGATATTTTCTCGCCTTGGCCGTCACGGCGGAGAGCCCGAAGAGCCTGACCGTTTCGCGGTACAGGACATCCTGTTCGCAGGAATGGAAATCAGCCACGACGTCATACATCGCGTTGGCCAGCTCCTCGGGCGGGATTTCATCGATTCCGCGCCGCTCCGCCCCCTCGGCCGGCGTCCGGAATTCGCGGTACTGGCCGGGGTCGGTCCCGGGGGCCCAGCAGACCGGTTCCTCCCCGTGCCGCGTGAAACGGCAGCCGGCGGGCAGACAGGCGTCCAGAATTCCCTGGATCTGGCCGCCGGTGCGGCTGAAGCCCCAGGCTTTGACGATCCGTTTCAGCAGCAGGCTCTTGCAGATCGGCGACTCCAGTTCGATCGCCTCCCGGAGCTGCTCCCGGATCAGCGGGCGGGCTCCGTATTCATAAAACGACTCCTGCGGCAATCCGGCGCTTCCGCTCCAGGCGCGGTAACGCAAACGCTCCTTGACGGGAGGCGCTGCCGGCTCCTCCTCCGGCGGCGGGGGAGGAGGAGGGGGCGGCGGCGGAAGCTCCTCCGGCGCATTTTTCGCCTCTTCGATCGCCCGCAGCAGGCTGGTTTCGGCGCGTTTGCGGTCGAAGGCCCAGTCCGCGCTCCAGGCGCGGTACAGCCGCCAGCCCAGCGAACGGAGTACGCTGTGGCGCAGATGATCGCGGTCGCGGGTAGTTTTCTGACGTCGGTAGGCGGGGCCGTCGCATTCGATGCCGAGCAGGAATTGGTCCGGCTTGCCGGGGCGGACGACGGCGAGGTCGATCCGGCAGCCGGAGCTGCCGACGTCGCGCCGCACGGCGAAGCCCTGTTCCGCCAGGAACGCCGCGACGGCTTCCGCCAGGCCGTCCGGTCCGGCGGTAGCGGCGGCTCCCTCCGGCCGGATCCGGAAGCCTTTTTCGGCGTAGTCGAGGAAATATTTGAGATGCGCCGCGCCCGCCGCGCCGGTCCGCGCCAAGTCGATTTGACCGGCGTCGATGGAGGCGAATACCACCACCTGTTCTTTGGCCCGGGTGATCGCCACATTCAGCCGCCGTTCGCCGCCCTGCCGGTTCAGCGGCCCGAAGTTCATGGAGAATTTTCCGGCCGCGTCCG
>JAVBSD010000358.1:0-5655 GCA_031547325.1 Victivallaceae bacterium
GCCGGCCGACCACGTGATCAATGACCTCGACCAATTTCACCGCGTGCTCGCCGACGCGGTGCAGACCGCGCGCGCCGAAGCCGCGCCGGTGGTCATCGGCGTGCCGCCGACCTATCCGGCGACCGGGTACGGGTATATCAAGTGCGCCCAGGCGGTCGCCACCGGCACCCGGACCCATTTCCGCGTCGGCGAATCCTTTCACGAAAAACCGGTGCTGTCCACGGCCCAGAAGTTCCTTGAATCCGGGGAGTACTGCTGGAACTCCGGCATTTTCTTCTGGACGCTGGCGGTCCTCGACGCGGCGATGCGCGACCACGCGCCGCAATTGTGGGCGGTTTCCGAATGCATCGCCGAAGCCGCCGCCCAGGGGCGCTTCACCACGGGACTCGCCGAATGCTACGAGCAAGCGCCGCGTATTTCGATCGATTACGCGGTAATGGAGCACATCGACCGGATGCTGGTCGCCGAATGCACCTTCGACTGGGACGACGTCGGCAGCTGGACCGCGCTGCGCAACCAGATGCGCCCGCGCGAAGGCAACAACATCGTCAGCGGCCTCTTCGCCGGGCTGGACGCGCACGACTGCGTCGTCGTCGGCGAATCCGATCACCTGATCGCGGCCATCGACGTCCAGGACCTGATCATCGTCGAAACCGGCGACGCCACGCTGGTCTGCCACGCCCGTTCGGCGCAGCGGGTCAAGGACATGGTCCAATACCTCAGCCGGAATCCGCAATTCAAAAAATTCGTATGAACGCCTCCCTGACGTTGCTGAATGTCGGCAACACCCATGCCCAGATCGCCGTCTGGAACGGCGACGGCATCGCCGGCCGGCGCACGGTTCCCACCTCCGAGCTGTCGCTCGGCGCCCTGCCCGAATCGGGCCCGGTCGCCGGCGCGACCGTGGTACCCGACGTCGCCGAACGGCTGGCCGGGCGCGGCGTCTTCTGGCTGAACTGCCGAATCCGCACCGGATTGGAAATCGCGGTCGATCCGGCGACCTTCGGCGGCGACCGGCTGGCCAACGCCATCGAACTGGCGGCCGCTTACCCGCTGCCCGGCATGGTCATCGACTGCGGCACCGCGATCACCTGCGAAGTGGTCGACGCCGGTCGGCGCCTCCTGGGCGGCGCCATCGCCCCCGGGCGACAGCTGATGCGCCAAAGCCTGCATCGGGGAACCGCGCAATTGCCGATGACCGACTTCACCGCCCGGCTTCCCGAGCCAATCGGGGCGGATACCCGGTCGGCGATCGCTTCCGGCGTCGACCTGGGCGCGATCGGCCTGGTCCGGGAGCTGATCCGCCAGACCCGGGAACGCTTCCCCGGCGGCCTGGCGTCGCTGATCGTCACCGGCGGCGACGCGGCTCACTTCCGCGCCGCCCTGCCCGAACTGCGGGACGGCGGCGACGATTTCACCCTGCGCGGCATCCGGCGCGCCTGGGAACTGAACCGGGAGCTCCTTCATGCGCGTTAAAATCTGCGGCGTCCGCAACGAAACCGAGCTGGAATATGCCGTCGCGGCGGGAGCCGACGCGGTCGGCTTCCAGGTCGGACAGCTCTACGGCGGCCCCTGCTTCATTCTGCCGTCGACGGCGCTGCGCCTCGCCGGCAAGCTGCCGCCCTTCGTCACCCCGGTCCTGGTGACCCACCTGACCCGGGCCGAGGAGGTGCTGGAGCTCGTCGCCAAGTCGGAGATCTTCACGGTGCAATTGCTCAAGCCCCCGCTGACCGAGCTCGGCCGCCTGCGGGAAAAACTGCCCCGTCACGCCAAGATCATCCATACCGAATACGTGCGCTACCCGGTGATCGATTTCGACCTGAGCGAATATTATCCGCTGATCGACGCCGTCAACCTCGACTGCGCCAACCGGGAACCGGCGCTGGCGGCGCGGGAAGACACCCTCAAAAGCTGCCAGTGGGAGACCGCGCGGGCTTTCGCCGCCGACGCTCCGTTGCCGGTGATCCTGTCGGGCCGCCTGGCGCCGGACAATGTCGCCGACGCGATCCGCCAGGTCGGCCCCTTCGCGGTCGACGCCTGCACCCGGTTGCGCACGCCGGCGCACGATCTGAACCCGGAGGCGGCGCGGGAGTTCGCCGCTCAATCGCTCCACGCCGCCGGGTAGAAGATCCGGAGCTCGCACCGTTTTCCACGCATGTTGAAGCGGCCGTAAACCGTCACCTGGTCCAACGCCGGTTCCGGCAGGGACGAGTCGTCCATCACGGCGCCCCCGACGACGCCATCAAGACGGTTCCGTTCCGAACGTTCGAACCCGGCATAGAACCGGCGGCGGCCGGTTTCCGCCTTGCTCTGCCGTCCGGCAACCATTCCCTTGTGGCCCAGCGCGGGCAGATAGCCTTGCGCGTCATCGCCGATCAGCTCGAGCACCATCAGGATCGGTTCGCTGCGGGTTCCCGGAAATTCGAGTTCGACGACGCCGCGCAGCGGATCGCCGCCCCCGTCCGCAAACGGAATGGAGATTTCGGTGACGGCGAACGCCGCGCCCGCCACCGGCGCGGTATCGACCGCAAAGCGCCGGTAATCCATGCCGAGGGAGGTTCGGATGATGTCGCGCAGCTCTTCCGTCCGCGGCAGGATGGCGGAGGTGTCGAAAAGGTAAAGAATATTTTCCGGATATTTGCCCATGAAACTCCGGTCGTTGCGTTCATCGAAAGCGAGCTCGACCAGACGCCGCCAGGCCGGCGGAAGTTCGTCGTCGGGGACGGCCCCGGCAGCGATTACCGCGTTCAGCTCCTCGAAGCTCCACCCGTCGCGGGCGATGAACGCCCGGAACAGAGCGTCCCGCCGTCCGGCTTCCAACAGCCTGAGCCCGCCGGACAGAATGAAACTGTCGGGGTCGAGTTCAAGATAGCGTTCGACCAGCCCGGGATCCGGAGCGCGGGCCACGCCTTCGCGTTCCAGCCGCAGCGTGCCGTAGCCGGTCGCGGAATCGCTCCCCGCGAACCGGCAGGAAAAATAGGCGGTCCACACCAGACCATCCGAAATGTAGTCATATTCCGTATAACGGTGCTCGCGGGGATAACCGAAATTGAATCTCAAGCCCACGGCGCTCAAGCACTCCTCCAATTCACCGGCGATGTCCCGCGGATCGCGGTCGATCCGGAACCGATAGATCTCCGTCACCCGGCCGCCGACGCAGCCGTGAAAAATCAACCGCGCCTCCGGCAAACCGTCGAGCGCCAGAGGCGGCAGCGGCCGGTCGTAATCCCCCAGAGGCGGCGGCAGAATCCGCCGCTTGGCACGGTGTTGTTCGAGCAACGGGGCCAATTCGCCGGCAAAGTGCTCTCCGACCCTGGCGCCGAGCTCTTCAAGCGGCATGGCGGCGACGGCGAAACGCGCCTGCGTGTCGATCGCGATGTTGAGCGCGGGAGCTCCCAGTCCACCCGCCGCAAAACTGGATTGGCGGTTGCTCAACCGGTACAGGGAATAGATGATCTGCGGCGCGTCCGCCGGGAACGCCACCTGTTCCAGCGTCCAATCGGCCAGCAGCCGGGTGAAGACCAGGTTGCCGTCGCCGTCGACCGGCGACACCGACTGCGGATCGTACACCCGCGCCAGATAGAGCAGCAAAGTACTCGAAGCGTCTCCCGTTTCCGGTTCCATGACGGCGTCGAAGCCGCGCGCCTCCCACGGAACCTCGATCAGGGTTCCGAGCCGGGCGGCGATTTCCCGGGCGGCGATCAGGGTCTCCGGCTCCGGACTGCCCTGAAAGACCACGATCCGTTCGACCGGCAGCGACAAAGCGTCGGGATCGCCGCCGCCGCCGGAATAAATCACCTGGATGACCACCTTGCTGTAAACCGGAGCGCCGGCGACCAGGAACACGCCGGCGGCCAACGCGGCCAGCCACAGCGCGCCGAGCAGCACTTTGGCGCGATTACGCGGCGCCAGCGTCCACAGCGAATACAACCCGGCCGCATAGACCGGCCCCAGGCACCACCAGGCATATTCGCCCCGAATCACCAGCCGCAGCGTCACCAGTTCAACCAGCCAGGCCGCGATCAGCCACCCCCGGGCGCAGCGGCTTCCCCGCAGCAAAGCGCCGCCGGCGACGACGCCGGCCACGCCGGCCGCCAGGACCAGGCCATAAACCGCCGCCCACAGCCAGGGCGGAGAATCGACGCTCCACCTCGTATTGCCGACCAATTCGCCGACCAGTCCGGCGCCGCCGGCGAGAATCAGCAGCTGGCACAACGCCAGCACCGCCGCCAGGGCGCCGACGATCCGGCCGAAAGCCGCAGACAACTTCAACCGCAAATCCGGAGCCGGAGCCAATTCCCGCACCTCGGGCAGCGGGTTGCCGGCGACGACCAGCCGCTCGGCCTCCTCCGGGGTGATGCGCCCGGCCGCGGCCAGCCGCCGCAGAACCGACTCTTCCGGCGACATGCCGAGAGACAGCCGCCGCACGTACCACTGCCGCAAGGTCAGCCACAAAAACGCCGCCGCCAACGCCGCCAACGCGATCAGCGGCAGCCAGGTCACGATGAAACCAACCGTCTGCCAATAGATTTCCACCAGCGTGTTTTTCATTGCGCCGCCTCCCCCTTCCCATTCGGATCGCCTTCGGCGCGCGCCAATTCCCGCGCCGCCGCCTCCACGGACATTTCACCGCGCTCAAGCTGCCGGATCACTTCCAGCCGGCGCTCCCGGCGCGCGGCGTCCAGCCCGCGAAGATTCTCGATCACCCGGTCGAGCCGGGCGCGCACCGTCGGGTAGGAAAGGCCGAGCAGCCGCCCGACCTCCTTCAAAGACCCGGCGGAGAGGACGAACAATTCGATAAATTCGCGATCTTCCCCGGCCAGCCGGGCCAGACGCGGCAACTCGATATGCCCCTCCATCATCAAATCGCAGTCGCGGCACACCATCCGCCCCACCTGCAGCACGCCGCCGCAATTGCCGCAGCGATCGGAAAAATAATCCCTGGCCATCGCGCCGCCTCCTTTCAGTCTGTTGATTAATTATACCACAAAAATTCAATTTTGTCAATACGTATTTTAATATTATTGAAATAATTTTAAATAATTTCAAAAAAGACAAAAAAAAAATCGTGCCTCATGGGCACGATAAAAAGGATCAGGAAGCGGCGGCGCGGTTCCCGTGGGACGGGAACTTATTGCTTCACCCAGACGCAGGTAATTTCCCCGAATACGAATTTGCGATAAACGCCGACTTCCCGGTACGCTTCTTCAATGACGTCTCTGTCTTCCTGCCGGCAATAATCGCCGGAAACGGCGGTGGTGAGCGCCGTCAGTTTGCATTCGATAATCAGCCTGGCTTCTGCGAAAGAGACGTTCCCGGAGGGAGTCGGAATGCCGGACAGCGCGACCTCTCTCATCTTCGCGCCGCCCCTCCCCGATTTGCCGCCCAGGAAAAAGATCTGCTCCCGGTATTCATCCGGGAAATACGACAGGGTATAGGTCTGCTCTTGCTGAATTAATTCGAGGGTGTAGCGATCCGCGCGAAGAATGCACCAGGTGGTGGGTTTCATGAAGAGAAGTCCCAGACCGCCTCCGCTGGCGAGCATGGAATTGTAATGCTCCATCCTACCCGCGGTGACGACCGGAAAGACTTTCCCCGTCAACGTAAAGACGTTGTCGGAGATCTCTTCCGGCGCAATCCGCTCGAATAACCGCT
>JAVBSD010000462.1:0-3346 GCA_031547325.1 Victivallaceae bacterium
GGCACCTCACCGACCACCCCGGCTGGCGCCTCGAACCGATCGGCCGCGGCAACCTGGAAGAGGCGGCGCGGCTGGCCGAACACCTGAACCATATCCCTCCCCCGGCGGAATTCCTGCAGATGGAGGAAAAGGTGCTGGAGCGCTGCTGGGCGGATTTCTTCGCTCCCGAATTGGGGTTGGAAGGAGTGCTGCTCTATCCCGGCGACGGCGCTCCGGCCGGCTTCGCGGTATACAGCGCCCTGACCGCCGACGGCGTCGACGTGCATTTCGAAAAAGCCGACCACTCCATCAAAGGCGCGCCGCAGCAACTGACCCGGGAGCTCGCCGGCCTTCTCGCGCCGCGCTACCGCTGGATGAACCGCGAGCAGGACATGGGCGAACCGGGCCTGCGCCAGGCCAAACTGTCACTGGACCCGGCCTTCCTCTTCGAACGGGTTGTGCTGCGCCACGTGTGAACGGCGGTAGGCCGCCGGCGTCATGCCGCAGCGCTTGCGGAAGGCGCGGTAAAAGCTCTCGATGTTGGCGAAGCCGCACCCTTCGGCGATCTCCTTGATCGGCCGCGCACTGCCGGCCAGCTCAATGCGGGCCTGGTGCAGCCGCCGTTCCACCAGGTAGCGGTGCGGCGGAATTCCGAGGTGGCGTTCAAAGAGGCTGTGGAGGTACGATTCGCTGACTCCGCCGGCGCGCGCCAGTTCCGCCACCGTCCAGTCGCGCGCCGCTTCGCGGTCGATCCGCCGCAGCAGCCGGGTCAGCGCCGCCGGATAATCCGTCGCCGGGTCGGCCGAACGCTTCATCTCCCACATCAGCCTCCAGTACAGCATCGGACCGAAAACCGCCCAATCGGTTTTGGCGTCGTGGGTGACGCGCAGGGTTTCCCGGCAAAAATCGTTGAGGGTCGCCAGGTCGGTCCAGAAGCCGATCCGGCCGATGTGACGCCGCGCCGCGCCGCCGCTGAAACGCAGGGTCAGGCAACTGTAATAATCGCTGCCGACCGTACGGTAAACGGTGTGTTCGCCGGCAGTGTGCCAGAAGATGACACCGCGGCCGAATTCGCGGTCGACGCCGTCGACTTCGAAATAGATTCGCCCCCCGGTCAGGATTTCCAGATATTCGTCGCCCTCCGGAATCCAGGCCGGCTGGATCGGGTGCGGCGGCGCCTGAAACAGCCCCGCGCCCCGCAAAGCCACCGTTTCCATCATGCGGATTTCCGATCAATAAATAGTAGTTTCGGTCAATTGTCTTTTTGTCTCCGATAAACTATACTATAGCATATGCCGGATTTTTTGTCAATGACGGCAGGGAAACCCGAAACGGAAAGGTGGGCTTCATGTATTCGATCGCCGTGCAACTGTATTCATTGCGGGATGAGTGCGCCAACGACTTCGCCGGCGTGCTGAAATGGGTGGCCGAGACCGGTTTCAAGGGCGTCGAGCCCGCCGGACTGTGGGACATGACCCCGGCCGAATTCAAGCGTGTCACCGCCGATTTGGGGTTGGAGATCAGCTCCTCGCACGGCCCCTGGTGCAACCCCGCCAACCTGACCGAAGTCATCGACACCATCCACGCCCTCGGCCTCTCCACCGCCTGCTGCGGCTACGGCCCCGACGACTTCAAGGACCTGGACGCGATCAAGCGGACCGCGGAGACCGTTTCCAAGATGCAGGCAACGCTGGCCGAAGCCGGGATTTCGTTGTTCCAGCACAATCATTTCTGGGAATTCGAGGTTCTCAACGGACGGCTCAAGTACGACATTTACGCCGAGCTCTGCCCGAAGGTGCTTTTCGAGATGGACGCCTACTGGTCGGCCAACTACGGCCAGCAGGATCCGGTGGCGATGATGCGGAAGTTCCGCGACCGGACCATCCTGATCCACATGAAGGACGGCACTCTGGATCCGGACATTCCGATGCTGCCTTTGGGCCGCGGCAGGATGAATATCCCGGCGGTGGTGGCCGAAGCCGATCCGGCGAAGGTCAAATGGGTCATCGTCGAGCTCGATAACTGTGTCATCGACATGCGCGCCGCGCTGGCCAAGAGCTATCAGTACATGACCGCCAACGGCATCGCCGCCGGCAACAAGTAAGGTCCGGATCATGAAAAAAACCAAAATCGGCGTGATCGGCTGCGGCATGATCAGCGACGCCTATCTCAGCGCTTCCAAGCGTTTCCGGATGATTGAAGTGGCCGCCTGCGCCGACCTCAACACCAAGGCGGCGCAGGCCAAGGCCGAGCAGTACGGCATCCGCGCACTGTCGGTCGACGAGCTGCTGGCGTCTCCTGAGATCGAGCTGATCATCAACCTGACGCCGCCCAAAGCCCACGCGCCGCTGGCGATGCAGGCGTTGAAGGCGGGCAAGCACGTCTACTGTGAAAAGCCTTTCGGCATCGATTCCAATGAAGCCAAAGCGGTGATGGCGTTGGCGAAGCAGAAAAATCTGTTGGTCGGCTGCGCGCCCGACACCTTCATGGGCGGCGGGCAGCAGACGGCGCGCAAGCTCTTGGACGACGGCTGGATCGGCAAGCCGCTGTCGGGGACGGCGATGGTGATGGGGCGCGGGCCGGAAAAATGGGCGAATGCGCCGTTTTTCTACGACATCGGCGGCGGTCCGATGCTCGATCTCGGGCCTTATTACATCACTGCGCTGGTCAACTTGCTGGGGCCGGCGGTCGCGGTCACGGCGGTGACGTTGAAAGGTGCGGATTCGCGGACGTGCGGGCCGGATTCCGATCCGCCGTTCAAGCGTTATCCGGTCAATGTCACCACCCACCTGACCGGCATGGTTGAGTTCGCCTGCGGCGCGGTGATCACGGTGATCACCAGCTTCGAGGTACAGGCCCACAATCATCCGCCGATTGAAATCTACGGTGAAATCGGAACGTTGTCGGTGCCGGACCCCAATTGTTTCGGCGGGCCGGTGAAGGTCATCCGGCCTGGGACCGAAGGCTGGGCGGTGATGCCGATGGGCCACGCCTACACTGACCAATCCCGGAGCATCGGGGCGGCGGACATGGTGGCGGCGTTGCAGACGGGGCGCAAGCACCGGGCGTCGGGGGATTTGGCCAATCATGTGTTGGAGATCATGCTGGCGTTTGACAAGTCGAGTGCGGCGGGGGGCAAGGTGGAGTTGACGACGAGGTGCGAGAGGCCGGCGGCGATGCCGATGAACCTCGAAGACGGCACCCTCGACTAAAAAACAAAAAAACAAAAATAAGGGTGTATTTCCGGTCGGTAGTTTTGGCTTGAGTTTTTTGAGCTCATTTTACCGACCTTCCTCGTTGATAAGGTTAATATACTCTTGGGTTAATGATTTTGAAAGCCCGGTGGCGTAGGAAATCTTGTCGATTT
>JAVBSD010000460.1:0-2845 GCA_031547325.1 Victivallaceae bacterium
GCCGGAGCCGCCTCCCAGCCCTGCCAGGCGGCGGAGTTGGGCACGAGCTCGACCGCGGCGGCCGGGGAGAGGGCGCGCCGGAAAAGCTTCGGACGCATCCCCCCGGCGCGATGAAACCAGTCGTCGACGGCAAAGGCCGGACGGTGGGAAACCAGAGCCATGTCAGAACCTCACTTTGAGCAAGACCGCCCGGCCGGGGGCGATCCAGTATTCCTCGCCGCCGAAAGCGCGCAGCACGCCGGGGCGGGTTTGGGATACCACGCTGATTTCGGCCGGCGTCCGCCGCCACTGGATCTTGTCGATGGCGACCGAGTGAGTCAGGCTTTTGTTCTGGATCATCACGTACTGTTCGCCGGTCGCGTCGTGAATGAATTCGCCGACCGCGAAACGCGGTTCCCCCCAGGTGACGATGTCGGAAATCAGGCTGTCCGCCGGCGCCGGGCGGGTGCCCTTTTCCGCCGCGATATGCGGGATGTGGTAGACCCGGGTCGAATTCAGGTGGTTGAGCACCGGCGCGACGGTGTGGACGGTCCCCAGAACTTCCTTCAGCGCGTGCCAGGTCGGCGTTTTGTCGCCGCCGCCGTTGATCGCCGCGCCGCGGTAGTTGCCGCAGTCGGGGGAGAAGTAGGTGAAGATGTCGATTTGCCTGGCGCCGTACAGCAATCCGGAGTAGATTTCGAGATAGAGGTCCTCAAGGCTCGGCGCCCGCATTTCGAAGTGCGCCACTCCCTGGGTGCAGATGTGGAACGGGATTCCCGCGGCCAGCGCGGTTTCCCGGGCTTCCTCCAGGTTGAGCCAGAAGTCGCCGCGCAGAGCCGGAACATTTTCGATCAAAGCGTAGTAATCGTAACCCAGCCAGTACGGACGGTATTCCGTGACGAAACGCGTCAGGTATTCGCGGTAGGAACCGACGCCCAGGTGCTGCATGGAAACGTAGTTGGGGTAGAGATTGACGTAGATGTCGCGCTCCGGATCGGACCGGCGGATCAGGTCGTACATCCGGCTCTGGTTGGCGAAGGCCGCCACGGTCGGCTCGTCGGCGAGCATGTAGCCGTAGAGCGCCGGATGATCGCCGACTTTTTCCACCATCCGGTCGAACTTGGCCTGGAAGGTCGACGGATCGGCGGAGGTCCAGGGAATGGAGGTGATGTCCCACTCCTGGAAATAGGCGGTCAGCCCGGCCTCGTGGATCATATCCAGCTCGGCCCGGTCGAGGGCGAATCCGGCGATGGTGATGCCGCATTCGGCCATTTCCCGGAAGCGTTCGACGGTCAGGGGCGCGCCGGCGGGCGCCAGGTGCTGGTTGGTCCCCCAGGCCAGCACCGGGAACCGGCTGTCGTCGCGTTCCGGCGCCGCCGCGAGCATTCCGGCCGTCGCGGCCGCACACAGACTGAGAGAGAGTTTGCGCATGATCAATCGGCTCGTGTTACCAGGAGACGGTTTCCTGGACGCTGTTGACCCGGATGTTGCAGCTGGAGACGCCGCTCGGCCAGTCGAATTTCTTGGCCAGCTCGATGAACTGTCCCTTGTTGAAGGCGCTCGCGTGGCCGTCGGCAAAGCCCATGTTGCAGCGGCCCGAGTGGTCCAATCCGAAGTTCTCGCCGCCGCCGGTCAGGATGGCGACGAATTGCCGGGTGCCGGCATCCGAGTCGGTGACCATCCAGTAATTGGAGGGATCCGGGACCCCTCCCACGTTGACCGTCCGGACCGCGATGTTGCTCCAGCCCTTGAGGTTGGCTACCTGGGTGCTGATGGTGTAGGCGTTGCCGGGGTAATAGTTGATGAAGCCGGCCTGGACGGCGTAACTGCTGACCAGGCTTCCGTCGTCGACGATGCTCGGACAGCGGGAGAGGTCGCCCTTCGCGCCCATCGACAGGTAGCCGCCGGGAACGTCGGTGAATTCACCGGGAATCCAGGCGCCGTGGCCGCTCAGGGCGCCCGACTCGCCGAGGATCATCGGCCAGGTGAAGTGAAAACTGCCGTCGGCGCCGAAGAAGCTCAGCAGCTTGCCGTCGTAGTCGCCGATGTACATGGTCTGTCCGAGGACGACCTGCTTCTGGTTGCTCAGGCACTTGGTCGCCTGCGCCGCGGCCCGCGCCTTGGACAGCGCCGGCAGCAGCATCGAGGCCAAAATTGCGATGATGGCGATCACGACCAGGAGTTCTATGAGGGTGAATTTCGTACGGCGTTGCATGGGATGCCTCCTTTTTGGGTTTGGTTTATTTCAACAATTTATTCGATCAATGCTTCCATACGGGCGTTGCACATCCAGATGGCGCCGGAGGGGCCGGAATTGCTGCCCGCGACGACCAGGGTGATTTCCGGCGTTCCGAGGAATTCCTCCGGGATGGTCAGCCAGCCGGTGTCGCCGCCGCCGGAGTGGACGGTCACCGTTTCCAGCCGGTCGCCGCGTTTCACCGACAGGGTCAGTCCGGCATGGGCCAGGCCGAAGCCGACTTTGAGCTCTTTGAAGACGCCCGAAGCGGTTTTCAACGTCCACTCGGCGAAGCCGGAGTCGCCGGCCTCCAGGCCGTAGCCCCACAACCCGGGAACCAGGCCGACGGTCCGGGCGTAGAACTTCATGGTGCTGCCGTAGGCCAGTTCGTCGCGCCAGCTGGAGCGGCCGGGGGGCAGCGCCTGGAGATTGGTTTCCACCGCCGGCAGGTAGCGGTTGACCATGGGACGGACCACGGCGGCGGAAAATACGTAGCGGCCCTGATCCGTGGTGATGAAGTCGGCAATGGCCCGGAGATTGTCGCGCACCACCGCCGCGTCTCCGGCGGTGGCGCCGGTCGCCATCAGCTGCATGGCTTCGGCGAAGAGCCGGGAGTAATGCCAGCCGTCG
>JAVBSD010000267.1:0-6266 GCA_031547325.1 Victivallaceae bacterium
ACCGGAAATCGCCGCGGGCGCGGCTGCCGAGATAGCCCGACTCCAGCGCCCGTTCCAGGAACGGTCCGTCCTCGTAGAAATACCAGTCGAAAAGAAAGCCCGAAACGCCGTACGCGGCGGCCGTTTGAAGCTTGGCGGCCATCACCTCCGGATCGGCTTCGTCGGCATAGGCGCCGAGCGGGACGCGCGGCTGGAGGTGCCCCGGAAAACGCGGCCGGGCCCGCCGGACCAGCTCCCATTCGCTCCACCCCGCCCCGTGGACCAGGGCGTTGCGGCGGTCGAGGTGGTAGTTCGGGAAATAAAAGGCGGCGCAGGCGGTGTCGTGCATGATCATAGCTCCGGTCGGGCGGCAATCAACGGATGGGCGGCGGCGGCGAAGCGTCCGGCCCGGAACCGCTCCAGCGCGTCGAGAAACGAACGCATCACTTCGAAAACGTCGAAGCCGAAGAATTTCACCGGCAGCTCCTGGTGGCGGCCGCGCGGGAAGTTGCAGTGGCTGGCCAGCGCGATGTCGCGGCCCGGCACCAGGTGAACCGTGCTCAGCAGGTTCAAAATCGGATTGAGAAAGGCGTAATCGGTGATCAGCATCGCGTCGACCCCCGCCGCCGGGTCCAGCGTCGCGGCGAGCTGGTATTTGAGCCAGCGCAGCACGTAGGGGTCCTGGGATGAAATGGCGATGATGTGCCTGGGGTCGGTTTCCAGCCCGTAGCGGGCGGCGGCGGCCAGGAAATCCTCGACGTTGTGCTGCGGCAGCCGCGCGTCGCAGACGAAGGCGACCCGGCGGCGGCCCGCCTGCCGGAAATGCGCCAGCGCCTGGTCGATCATCCCGGCGTAATCGAGCCAGATGGTCGCCACGTCGGGCAATTCGTCCTCGGTCAGCACCACGATCGGGATCCGGTTGGCCAGGAAGGGTTCGAGCATCCAGCGCTGGGGCAGGACCGGAAAAAAGACGCCGGCGAAGTGGCGGCACTCGGCCTCGCGGGCGATCCGGGCGTAGTCGCTCTGGGCCTGCTGCTCGTGGTCGATGTAGAAATAACGGAACTTCTTGCCGAAGCGGTTGCCGAATTCGCGCTGGTTGAGCTGGAGCAATTGCAGCAGCAAAGTCCATTCGGTGATCCGGTCGGCGTTTTCGGGCAGGATCACCGCGATGTCGTTGACGTTGGGCGCGGCCGGATTGACGTAGGTGCCGAGCTTGCCCCGCGAAATGATGAAGCCCTCGTCGGTCAGCGTCGCCAGCGCCTTTTGCACCGTCGCCTTGCTGGTGGCGTAGTAGGCGGTCAGCTCGTCGCGGGTCGGCAGCCGGCCGCGGTCGGGGTAATGCCCGTCGACGATGTTACGCCTGATGTCTTCAATTATTTCCCGAGCAACCATTTGAACCCTTATAGTACTGAAAAAGAATTTACAGTATAGGATATTTGATAATATTATAGTAAACTTTTGCCGAAATGTCAAGAGGCAATCGGCATAAACCGGAAAAATAATTGAAAAATAATTGTGAAACCGCCGCGATTGTTTCAAACAATCGCGACGGTTTCGCCGGCTTTGAGGCGGTATTCCCGGCCGAGGCAGCGGAAGGTGCAGTCGCAAGTGGCGGCGACCTCGGCGGCGGCGAGTTGTCCCGCCGCCAGGCGGGCGGTGACCAGGAGGCCGCCTTCGCCGCGCAGGCTGCGGAAGGAAACGTCCTTCCACTCCGCCGGGAGCGCCGGGAAGAGGCGCACTTCGCCGGAATGGGTCTGGAGCAGCATTTCGTGGACCGCCTCGGCCGCCGCGAAGTTGCCTTCGAGGGTGAAGGGACGGTATTTGAACCACGACAGTCCGAGATCCTTGTAATCGCCGTTGAGGTGGAAGCCGTTGCGGGAGATGAAACCGTCGACGAAGTGGCGCAGCGCCTGGTACGCCTTGCCGCCGTTGCCGCAGCGCGCGGCGAGGCAGGCCAGCCAGCTGAAGCTGTAGCCGCACCACCAGCCGGTGCCGAGCGCATCGAGCCGCCGCAGGGTGTCGGCGACGATTTTTTCCTCTGCGGGCGAATGCTCCGGATGCAGCAGTCCGAGCGGGTAGATCGCCATCAGCTGCGAGTGGTGGCGGTGCGATTCGGTGAGCTGTTCGGCCGCGTTGACCATCAGTCCGGAGTCGTCGACCGCCAGCTGCGGCAGCCGGTCGAGCCGGCTTTGCCAGTCGACGGCCGCGCCGGCCAGGCCCAGCTCGCCGGCCATTTCGGCCAGCGCGGCGTAAAACCAGCGCAACAGCGACAGGTCGTAATTGCTGTTGGGAGTCAGGAAAGCTTCGAGGCGGTTGTCGTGAATCTCCGGCGAAGCCGAGAGCGGCAATTGCAGCAGGCCGTCCGGTCCCGGTTCGAGCAGCGCGTCGACCGCCTGGGCGATTTCGGCGCAAAAGGGATAGCATTCGCCGCCCAGGAAGCTCCGGTCCATCGTATAGCGCCAATGGCGGTAAAAATTGTGGCACACCCAGACGCCGTTGGTGAGCGAATAGCTGTATTGGCTCCAGCCGCCCATGATCCGTCCGGCCAGGTCCATCACCCCGGGAATCGCGGCCCCGGGGACCCCGAAAAAGTCGCGGGCGAAAGCCCGGTAGGCCGGCAGCAGCCGGAGATTGAAATCCAGAAAGGCCCGGCCCTCGGGCAGCCGGTTGGCCCCGAGGTAGTGCCAGTAGGTCAACTGGGTGTTCAAATCGTTGTGGTAATCGCCCTTCCACGGCGGCAGGGTGCCGTCGTCGGCGGTCCACAGCCCCTGCAGCGCGATCGGCGGGTGGCCGGGGCGCGAGCCGGCGGCGAGGTAGTAGTTGACCAGGTCGTATTGCAGTTGAATCGCCGGGTCGGGGAGTCTGACCTCCGATTGCGCCTGGAAATTCCGCCACCAAGTGGTGTGTTCGGCCAGTTCGGCTTCCCAGCCGCGCGTCAGGGCGTCGGCCAGGAGTTTTCGAGCTTGGCCCGGCAGGTCGTCGCCGGCCCCGCCGGTCAGGATGGTGAAGAGCCGGAACCGGCCGCGGGCCAGCACCGCGATCAGCGAAGCCGATTGCGCGCCGTCGGTGATCCGGACCCACCGCATGGAGGCGTCGCCGCCGGTTTCGGGCGGCGGATAACCGAGCGAACCGACCTCGGAGGGGTTGTCCGAAGGCGTGCCGTAGGCCGGCGGCACGATGGCGACGGAGGCGTCGCGCCGCCCTTCGGGCAGCCTGATCCAGCCGACCGGTTTGGCGGCGTGGACGAAGCATTCGCACCGGCCCTCCGGCGCGGCCGCCGCGGCGACCGCGCGTTCGAGGTCGAGGGTGAACTCGACGGCCTCGAAGCCGGCCCCGAGGTCGAGCTCCAGCCGTCCGCCCGGCAGCTTGGTCGGGTAGGGACATTGTTCATAGAAGGATTCGAAGCGTTTGACGACGCCCGGGCCGTCGCCCTCCCGGACCAGGCGCCTGAGGTTGGCGAAGGTCAGCTCCGGCGCGGTCAGCTCCGGCGGCTGCCGCAGATCCCACAGGTCGCCGCGGTCGAGCGACAGCCTGATCCAGCCGCCGCCGCCCCACATCAGCGTCCCCAATAACCCGTTGCCCAAAGGCAGCGCCTCATCCCAGCGTTCGATCGGCGCACTCAGCCGCAGTTCCATAGCGATCTTCTCCAAAGAGGGTTTCCCGTTTCCATGCCATACTATAGGCGGCTCCGGAGAATTTGCCAGCGTTCCGGAGCACAAAGTAAAAAAATCGGCGAATTTGTCGCTTCGGGGGCTTGACTTTTTTTATGATTTTAGTTATACTATATTATAGAACACTGAAAGACTGGATCAGCGGATTGAATCACTTATGCAGCAACTGAAGTACAATGAAGTGCGCCTGGCGATTCTCGACTACGTCGCGCGCAGCGGGCTCAAGGTCGGCGACAAGCTGCCCCCGGAGCGGGAATTCCTCAGCACCCTGCAATGCTCCTCCGGCACCATCCGCAGCGCGCTGCAGGGGCTGGTGGAGGAGGGCTTCATCCGCAAGCGCCATGGCATCGGCTCTTTTCTGGAGCGCGACATCGCCGAGTCCAAGCTCCAGGGGCGGGTGCTGCTGCTCAATCTGACCCGTTTCCCGCAATACGATCATATCCCGCTGGAAGGGCTGGCGCGGATCCGCCGGTTTCTGCGGGAGCGCGGGCTCGGCGTCGAATATCTCGAAACCGCCGAGATCGACTCCGACGTCATCGATCTCGCCCGCAACTGTTTGGGCATCCTGCTCTACAACTGGGTTTCCGCCGGGCACGTCGAGGTGCTGCGGGCGTTGCGGCTGCCGATGTACCTGATCGGCAACGTGCCGGCTTTGCCGCACATCCGCCAGGTCAAGCTCGATCTCCAGGGCGCCGCATACGACCTGACGGCCGAACTGATCCGGCGCGGCGCGAAACGGATCGGCCTCGTCAACGCTCCCGACACGGTTTTTTACAGCTCCGAGATCCGCGCGGGCTTCGACGCGGCGATGCGCCGGGCCAAGCTGCCGGTGCGCGACGAGGATGTGGTGCGCAAAAACGACGCCGAATTCAACCGCAACCTCGATGAATTCATCGGCCGGCTCGGCGATTACGACGCGGTGGCGGTCGAATGCAGCAACGTCTTTCCCTTCTTTGCCAGCTGCTGGCAGCTGCGGCCGGAACATCAGCCGCAGATCGGCGTGCTCCGGCTCTCCCCGGAGGAGGTCGAAGCCAATATTTTCATCTACGGCAACGGCCTGCGCCGCATCCTGCTCTCGGTATATGACGACTCGCTCTACCAGACGGCGGCGCAACAGCTCGCCGGAAACATATTGAACCGTCAACCGCTTGAGGATTGCGTACTCCATGCCCATTTGGTCGGGTGAAGCCAAAGAAAGGAACCCGGAGATGTTCGACACGACGCCGAGGAGGAAACAGATGAAAAAATTCACTCTCATAGAGTTGTTGGTAGTGATTGCCATCATCGCGATCCTGGCCGGCATGCTGCTGCCGGCTCTGAGCCGGGCGCGGGCGGCGGCGCAGTCCGCCAAGTGCGTCAACAACCTGAAGCAGTTCGGGCTCGGGTTCAATCTCTTCGCCGGCGACCATGACGATATGCTGCCGTGGTTCGTGCGCTGGCAGTGGTCATGGTTCGAGGAGAGCTCCAGCTATTACTGGTTCCTGGCGATGCTGCCTTATGCCGGCGGGCCGGAGAATCTGCCCTCCAATTACAAGACCGCGTTCACCATGCCGGGAATCTACTTCTGCCCGGTGGCGGCGCCGACGGCGGAACAGACGGCCGAATCGGGCTTCAAGCTCACCACCTACCCCTACAATACCGGTCTCGGGCATATCGTCTATTCCGACACCTACGACTCCTACAAGCCGCGCGCCTTGGCCGGCTGCAAAAAACCGAGCCTGGCCACGCTGCTCGCCGACGGCAAAGGCCGCGGCTTCGACGTCACCAAAACCAATTGGTCGAACGCCACCAAGGGCTTCGGCCAGTATCACGGCAAATTCGACAACCTGCTCCATGCCGACGGGCACGTCGACAAGGAGGTCATTCCGGATTATCCGGCCGACTTCTGGGACGACACCTTTCACACCACCGCCTGGAACTGAACCAACCACAGGAGATCCATTCATCATGCCTTCCCGCCTGCTTTGCCTGTGCTTCGGAGTGCTGGCCGCCTGCGCCGCCGTGGCCGAAACCATCCCCTATAATGCCCTGGCCCCGGCGGGCGACGGCATCGCCGTGCGCCTCGACGCCATCGCCAGGATCGCCATCCCCGACCAACCGACCGAAATCGAAAAGGCCGTGGCCGGATTGGCCGCGGGGTACTGGGAAAAAATCACCGGCGTCAAGCCGGAGGTCGTCGCCGAGAGCGCCGTCGCCGGGCAGCCGGCGATCTACCTCGGCGACACCCGCCGCGCGGAAGAGGCCGGAGTGGTCAAACCGGGCCCGGACGGCGTCGCCATCCGGAGCGACGGCCGCGACCTGGTGTTGAGGGGCGGAGCCCGGCGCGGCCTGGCCAACACCTGGTTCACGCTGCTCGGCGAGGATTTCGGCTACCGCTGCTACTGGCTCGACGAGGAGGTGATCCCGGAGCTGAAAACGGCGACGGTGGTCAACCGCGACTACACGCCGGCACTGCGGCTGCGCGACCCTTATTACGAACCGAGCTTCCACGAACTCTGGTCGCTGCGCAACCGCACCAACCAGGCGTGGTCTCCGGTGTGGGACATTTACGGCGGCTATATGAAGTACGCCGGCTTCGCCTTCGCCCACACCTACCACCGGCTGCTGCCGCCGGAG
>JAVBSD010000154.1:0-8044 GCA_031547325.1 Victivallaceae bacterium
AGGCGCTCGATGCGCTGCCGGAATTCACTTTTCGGGATGGAGATCATGGTAAGAATCCTCTCATTCGATGGTTACACATTCGATGCGCATCAGTTTGGCGCACAATTGCAGTTGACGGACCGCGTCGCCGTGGGCGGCGACGATGTGGTGGGAGACCCCGGAGTCGAGAATGGTTTCGAGGTATTGCTCGACCGGCGAGGCCACCCGGACCATGGCATGCAGCTCGTCGCAGGGCAGCGCCGGGAAGGGGATCGATTCGCCCCTGGACACCAGCATCTTCCAACTGTCGCCGGTGGCGATGAAGTGACCGAGGGTGATCACCCCCGGCTTCAGGATCAGCTGGTAGTTGAGCCCCGAACCCTTGAAGCCCCACTCCTCCGGCGACCGGGTCAGCAGCACCTCGGCGTCCGAAGCCGCCAGCGCCGGCGAGCCGATGCCGTGGCCGAGCAGGAACAGCGCGTTGTTGGCGCGGTCGAACTGGCCCCATTCGGCCTGGAAAGGCATGGCGCCGGTGAAGTCCCGCAGCAATTGCATCATCACCAGCCCGGCGATGTCGCCTTCGCAGGCCACCGGGTAGCCGTCCCGCTCCATCAGCATCGAAGCGCCCATCCGGGCCGGCGCGCCGGTCATCTTTTCGATGTAATGTTGTCCGAGGAAGCACAGCCCGTCGAGGTTGTAGCGTTCCCACAGCCGGCGCATCGCCAGCCCGACCCGGACCGAAGGCCGCACGTCGGCGGCTTCGATGTCCCGGTTGCGGAAGCGTTGGTAGAGCTCGTCGGCCGCTTGGGCGACTTCGGCTTCGGGGATTTCCTTCCACAGATCGAGCAGCTGGTCGGCCTGGATGGTCATCACTTCGGGGCCGAGGAAGCCCTTGACCCGGGCGCGGTCGAATTCCAGGTCGAACATGCCGCGGAAGACGTGGCCGATCAGGCCGACCGTGCTGCGCGACAGCCGGCGGACCGCCGCCAGCGCCCCGAGGTGCTCCGCGATGCGGCGGTAGGGTTCGGGCTCGGCGATCTCGCCGACCACCACCTGGTAGTCGCGTTTCATCTTGCGGAAGGAGCCGGTCAGCTGGCTGATGCCGATCAGCGAACTGTTGCGCATCGTCGCCATGTAATTGTCGCGGCAATCGACGTCGGCCCCGGTCTGGGAGTTGAACAGCACCAGATAGGGCTGCGAATCCATCTGGTCCAGCGCGTGCATGGTGATGACGTCGGGGATGTAGGTGCCTTCGACGATCACCACCGCGTCGGCGCCGGCTTGGGCCAGCTCCAGCCCGGCCCGGTGGGCGCGGTCGAGGGTGTCGACCATGCCGGGGTAGACGACCTTCATGCCGGGCAGCGCCGCTTCGAGGCGCGCTGCCGCCTGCGCCAAGTCGTTGCGGACGATTTCTTCGAGCGCCGGGTACATCCGCCAATACTCGAAATAACCCAATCCGAGGACGCCGACGGTCAGCGGCCTGGCCGCCGGGCGGCGGGTCAGCACGTCGCCGAAAACGCCGGCCTCCCCGGATTCGAAGGAAACGGTTTTGGGGGCGTGGGTCATAACTGATCCTTTACGGCTTCGGCGATGGTCGCCAGGTTTTCCGAACGCAGCTCGAAGCCCCGGCGGGCGGCCTCGGCGCGCATGAAGGCGAGCAGCTCCCGGACGATCCGGATGCCGCAGTCGCCGTCGCCCCGCCACACCGGCGTCACGTGGACGACGTGGACGAAGGGAATGCCGGCGGCGACGCAGCCGAGGAAGTCGCGCTTGGCCAGCTCCAGCGTCGCGGCGTATTTATCTTCGGTCAGGAACCAGCTGTAATCGGTGGTCAACGGCAGCGTCGGCAGTCCCGGCTCGCGCTGGGCGGCCAGGAAGCGTTCGCGGGTGATCTCCTTCGGCGCGGCCTTTAGATCGCCCTGGATGTAGTCCCAGCCGGTTTCCTGCAGACAGGCCGAACTGTCGAAGGCGTACTTTTCCAGCGCCAGCGCCTTGAACAGCTCGGGGCAGACCTGCAGCGCCGGCGAGCGGAATCCCGTGACGGGAATCTCCAGCGCCCGTTCCAGGATCTCCCGCCCCTGCCGCAGCCGCCGCCGCAGTTCGTCGACGGTGTGTTCGGCCTTGAGCTTGGCGGCATTTTCCTTCAGAAATTCGCGCGCCGGCCCCTCGTGCGCCAGGTTGAGCACCATCGGCGGCGGGACTCCGAGCTCGAAGCGGTTGTGGCGCAGCCCGTGCTGGGCGACGCAGTGGCCGTCGCGGTGCGCTTGGCGCAGCAGCTCGACATAGCCGGGCATGGCGGTGAATTCCTGATCGGTCGATTCGATGACCGGGACGGTGAAAAAAGTGCCTTTGAGGTCGTTTTCGGCGCAAAAATCGAGAATCCGCGCCAGATCCTCCGGCGTCGACCACTCTTCGAGCGCGATGTCGTCGATCGAAAAACCGTAGAAAAATTCTTTTTTCATCGGAACAACTCTCCTGCGGTGCGGACCGCCTGCGGGACGAAGAAGCTGCGCCGGAAGGCCTCGGCGTACTTCACCCCGAGTTTGGCCCCGTAGTAGGCGGCGCGGGTTTCCAGCTGCCGCCCGAGGCTGCCCAGATGGTCCTGGGCGGTTTCGAAGGCCCGCCACGATTCCATTTTGGCCTCGAAGGTGTCGCTGATATCGACGATGTGGGTGACGCCGGGCAGCGGTTCGAGAACCTCGAAGTGGAAGTATTTCTCCGGCATCCACGGCTTGCCGAGGTCGGCCGAGCAATCCCAGCCCGCCTGGTACCAGGCGTCGCGGCTCTGGCTGGCCATGTCGTGGTGCTGGAAGTATTCGTTCCACCAGTGGCCGAACAGCAGCGTCGGCCGGAAACGGCGGATCGCCCGGATGCACTGGCGGTAGTCGTCGCGGTTCCGGGAAACCCCGAAGTCCGGCACGTCGTAGCATTCAAAATTGGCGACGCCCAGGATTTGGTGGGCTTTTTTCGCCTCCTCGCCGAAGCGCTTGACCGCCGCTTCGCGCCCGTCCGGCACCGTGAAAGCCTCGTCGCCGTTGCCGAAGCAGATCACGTTGACTTCGTGCCCGGCCTCGATCAGCTTGCGGATCGTCCCCGCCGCCGCGATGACCGCGTCGTCCAGGTGCGCTCCGATGAACAGAATTCGTTCCGCCATAATAATGTTCCCTTGTTGGTTGAGTATTATTATAGCGCAGAAAACGGCGAAAACTTCCACATTCCCGCGAAAGATTTTACATATTCTGCTTTTTTGACGGTTTGGAGCGAAACCGATTCGCGCCCGGCAGGCGAATGAGCCTGTCCGGGCGCGGCGCGGTTTTGGGGGGTGTCACTGGGCCAGCTTGGCGTAGACGCGCTCCAGCGCGGCATTGAAACGGTCGATCTCCTCCGGCGGCGGCGACGCCGCCAGAAAATCCTTGACAATGGCCTCCACCCGTTCCGCCGTCATGGTCGGCGCGCCGCCGAAATTGGCCTGGATCGCCGCCAGCAGATCGGCGGCGTTCACTTCGCCGGGATTTCCTTCCGCCGGCGCGAAACGCTCCAGTTCGCCGGTCAGCAGCCGGCAGCGCCGCAAATCCGCCGGCGCGCCGCCGCCCTGCCGGGCCGCTTCCAGATCGCTGCGGTGCCGCATCGCGCGTTCCTTGCGGGTGACTTCCTGATACCGCCGGACCAGCGCCGTTTCGCGCTCTTCGGCCGCATAACCGTCCCGCCCGCCGATGCGCGGCAGGCGTCCGCGGAAATTGATCTCGCGCGCCGCTTCGCGGACCGCCTCGGAGTCGGGGGAATCCGTCGCTTCCAGCGCCTCGATCATCGCGGTGACTTTTTCCTCCCAGTGGCGATGCTGCTCCGCCGCGCTCTCCTGCTCGGCGCGGACACTCGCGTAAATCCGGTCCAGGGCCTGGTTGAAACGCGCGAAAAGTTCCTCGCTCTGGCGTCCCGCGCTGCCGCTCTCGCGCCACCGCCGCCGGTACCCGTCGGCAATGCGGCGCAGTTCGTCCGCCGGCAGCGCCAGATCCACCGCTTCGAGCTCCGCAATGCACGTTTCGCGCGTTTCGGCCGCTGCCTGCTGGTATTCGCGCCGCTCCTTGAACCAGGCGTTGCGGGCGTTGAAAAAACGGTCGCACGCCGCGCGGAACCGCTTGAACAGCTCCCGCTCCTGCGGCTCCGGCGCTCCGGGCAGCGTCCGCCATTCGACCTGGAAGGCCTTCAGCGTTTCCGAAGTGGCGTTCCACTCCCGGGAGTCGGCCAGCGCTTCGGCGGCTTCGACGATTTCCTGTTTGCGGCCGCTGGCTTCGCGCCGCTTGACGTCGAGCTCGGCGAAATAAGTGTCGAGCCGGGCGTGCCAGGCCTTGGTGATCTTGTCGTAACGCTCTTTGAGCTCGGCCTGTTTTTCCTGCGGCACCGCGTGCAGCCGGTGCCAGTGGCTGTGCAGCACCTTGAGCCGCGGCACGGTCTTGCGCAGCGTCGAATCGTCGCCGGCGAAAAGCTCCTCCAATTCCTTGGCAATGTCGCATTTCAAGGTGTAGTTGGCCCAACGCTCCAGGTCGCGCGCCTCGTAACGCTGGTGCAGCAGCGCATTGAATTCCTTTTCCGCCCGGTGAAAACGGCCTTCGCGGCCGCGGACCGCCTCGCGGCCGCTGCTTTCGAGCTCCTGAAAACGCCGGCGCAGCTCCGCCATGTCGTGACGCCGCGCCTCCGGGTGCGGATCGCTGCGCAGCGCTTCGGCCGCCAGGCACAAGCTCTCGGCGTCGGGCGCCGGCTCGGCGGGCTCCCGCACTGCTTCGGCGGCTTCGGGGGCCGGCTCGACGGTTTCGGGCGGCGCTTCGGCGGCTTCGGGGGCCGGCTGGACGGTTTCGGGCGGCGCTTCGGCGGCTTCGGGCGGCGCTTCGGCGGGAATTGCGGAAGCGGCAAATTCGTCGCCGGGACCGCCGGAATGTTGTTCGCTGGTCATAATCTACTCCTGTTTGTATAAATTATAGCCATTTTTTGGCTCATTACAACACCGGCGAGGCAAAAATTTGAATTTTTCCGGAAATATTGCTATATTACCGTTTTAAAATCATTAAAAAGGAGTCCGATCATATGCCTGACAAAACCCGGAAGTTCAAAGCGGAAGTACAGCAGCTGCTGCAGTTGATGATCCATTCGCTCTATTCCAACCGCGATATTTTCCTGCGCGAACTGGTCGCCAACGCCGCCGACGCCATCGACAAGGCGCGTTTCGAGAGCCTGACCGACAGCGCCCTGTCCCGCGACTGGGCCATCCGCCTGGCGCTCGATCCCGAAGCCAAAACCGTGACCGTCAGCGACAACGGGATCGGCATGACCCGCGACGAGGTGATCGAAAACATCGGCACCATTGCCCAGTCCGGCACCCGCGCCTTCCTCGAAGCCCTGGAAGCGCGCAAGGACAAGTCCGCCGACCTGCCGGAACTGATCGGCCAGTTCGGCGTCGGCTTCTATTCGGCCTTTATGGTCGCCGACCGGGTCGAGCTGGTGACCCGCCGCGCCGGCGCCGACCAGCCGGCGACCGCCTGGAGCTCCACCGGCAGCGACAGCTACACCGTCGAAGACGGCGAGCGCGCCGAACAGGGCACCACCATCACCCTGTTCCTCAAGGAAGACGCCGCCGCCTACCTCGACGAATGGAAGATCTCCGAGATCGTCCGCCGCTATTCCGACTTCATCGAATACCCGATCGTCCTGCCGGAAAAGAAGCACGTCGAGGTCAAGGAAGGCGAGGAAGCGCCGCCCCCCGAATACGTCGACAAGGTGCTCAACTCCAAAAAGGCGATCTGGCTCCGCAAGCCTTCGGAAATCACCGACGAGGAGCACCAGAGCTTTTTCAGCCACCTGGCGCACGGCGGCAAATACCTGCGGGCGATTCCGATCGCGGCCGAGGGTTCGAGCGAATTCAAGGCGCTCTTGTACCTGCCGGAGAAGCTGCCGGTCAATTTCTTCTTCCCCGATCTGCAGAAGAAGGGCCTGCAGCTCTACGTCAAGCGGGTCTTCATCACCGACGAGTGCCAGGAGCTGATCCCCGACTATCTGCGTTTCCTCAAGGGCGTGGTCGACTCCAGCGACCTGCCGCTCAACGTTTCGCGCGAAATCCTCCAGGACAATCCGCACCTGGGCAAGATCCGCAAGACGATCACCTCCAAGGTCCTCGGCGAACTCAAGAAGATGAAGGACTCCGAACCGGAGGCCTACGCCGAGTTTTTCCGCGAATTCGGCAAAGTGCTCAAGGAAGGCATCCACATGGATTACGCCAACCAGGAAAAGGTCAAGGACCTGGCCATGTACGAGAGCATGAACTCCGAATCCGGCAAGCTGATTTCGCTGGCGGAATACGTCGCGGCGATGCCGGAGGCGCAGAAGGAGATTTATTACATCGCCGGCGAGAAGCGTTCCGCCGTCGAATCCAATCCGGCGCTGGAATTTTTCCGCGGCAAGGGCTTCGACGTGCTGTTCATGACCGACCCGATCGACGAGTGGGTCATGCAGTCGATGATGCAGTTCGGCCAGAAGCACTTCCGCTCGGTGACCAAGGGCGAACTCGAACTCGGCGCCGATGAAAAAGAGGCCGTCGAAGCCGAACTCAAAAAGGCCGAGGCCGGCCACAAAGAACTGGTCGAGTATCTCCAGGACAAGCTCGGCGGTTCGGTCGAAAAGGTCCGCTTCAGCGCCCGGCTGACCGAGAGCGCCTGCGCCCTGGTCGGCGACGCCGGCGCCCTGAGCCCCCACCTCGAACGCATGTTCAAGGCGATGAACCAGGAGATGCCCCCTTCGAAGCGGGTGCTCGAGCTCAACCCCGGACACCCCCTGGTCGGCCGGATGCAGGCGATGTTCGACGCCGACCGGAATTCGGCCGACCTCGAAGACTACGCCCGGCTGCTGTACGACCAGGCGCTGCTGCTCGAAGGAAGCCCGATCCCCGATCCGGCGGAATTCACCCGCCGCGTCGCCAGGCTGATGGTGAAATAAAAAAAAGCGTCGACGCGGGTATTTTGGACCGGGCACTTGACAAGCGGGAAAAAGGTGGTTAGATTACCGTTTAGCGCTATTTCGGTGACTTTTCCGGTGATTATCAGCAAAAGGAGCTCACTTTGGCCAGGGATACCGATTATATCATATACTTGCTGACCGAGCACGGCCTGCTCTCCCAGGAGCAGGTCAAAAATGCGAAGCAGTTCGTCAAGGACTCCGGCGGCAAAATCGACGTCGTCGACGCCATCAAAAGCCTGAAATACATCACCGAACCGGACCTCCAGGCCTTCATGGCCCAGGAATACGGCCTCGAAATGATGGATCTGGCTACCTACGACATTCCGGCGGAGGTGATCAACTCGCTGCCGCCGGAAGTGGTGGTTTCCTACAACGTGGTGCCGGTGATGAAGCACAACGACGTGCTGACCATCGCCATGAGCGACCCGACCGACATGGGGACCATCGACTCGCTCCGCTATCTTTTGGGACACGACGTCGAGGCGGTGGTCGCCCCGGCCCATCAGATCGAGCGGCTGATCGACAAGCACTACCGCACCCTCGCCGAAAACGTCGAGCGGCTGATCGGCGAAATGGGCGGCGACGCCAATCTGCAGCGCATCCGCAAGCTCTCCGGCGACGGCCTGGAAGTCACCCTGGTCGAGGACGACGAAGCGCCGGTGATCCGCCTGGTGACCATGATCATCGCCGACGCCTACAAAATGCGCGCCTCCGACATTCACATGGAGCCGATGGAGAAGCGCTACCGCATCCGCTACCGCGTCGACGGCGCGCTGCGCGAAATGGAGGCGCCGCCCAAGTACATGCAGGCGCCCCTGACCAGCCGCCTCAAAATCATGGCCCGGCTCGATATCACCGAGAAACGCATCCCCCAGGACGGGCGCATCCAAATGCGCATGGAGGGCGTCGACATCGACTTGCGCGTTTCGTCGGTCCCCACCGTGCACGGCGAGAGCATCGTCATGCGTATTCTCGACAAGGCGAGCATCCAGCTCGACATCCCGAGGCTCGGGTTCTACGCCGACGACCTGGAAACCGTGACCCGGATCATTTCGTTTCCGGA
>JAVBSD010000142.1:0-2568 GCA_031547325.1 Victivallaceae bacterium
TGGTCGGGGCGCTACTGGAAGTAACCCCCCGACCAAAGGACACGGCACAACGCCGCAAGGGCGGCCCCCGGGCTATTGTTTAAAGCGAAGTTGTATGAAGTCAAAAATGGAAAACAACCCCCCCGGCCCCGGAAAAGGTAAAATCGCGGGCCATGCCGAACAGCACGTGGAAGCAATTGTCAAACGACCGGAACGGATCAAGAAATTATTTCACTCCGCAACAGTGAAATATGCAAGCTGGTTCATTGCCGGCACAATATGGATTCATCTATAGCTTAAAAACGATTCACAGGAGTGAAATTGATGAAAAAAATCATTGTCACCGGCGGGGCCGGTTTTATCGGATCGGCCCTGATCCGGCACCTGATCGGGCACACCGATTGTGAGGTTTTGAACCTCGACAAGCTCACCTATGCCGGGAACCTCGAAAGCCTGAAACACGTCAGCGCTTCGCCGCGCTGCCGCTTCGTCCAAATGGACATCTGCGACCCGGCGGCGGCAGGCGTATTCGCGGAATTTCAACCCGATTCGATCATGCACCTCGCCGCCGAAAGCCACGTCGACCGCTCCATCGACAACCCCCTCGAAGTCGGGCAGACCAACGTCATGGGGACGGCCAACCTGCTCCATATCGCCGCCGATTATTGGAAAAAGAGCGGCAAAGCGTTCCGCTTCCAACACATTTCGACCGACGAGGTCTACGGTTCGCTCGGCAGCGAGGGGCTGTTCGTCGAAACCACCCCCTACGACCCGCGCAGCCCCTACTCCGCCAGCAAGGCCGCCAGCGACCACATGGTGCGCGCCTGGGGCCATACCTATGGATTGCCGGTCGTCCTGAGCAACTGCTCCAACAACTACGGCCCCTATCACTTCCCCGAAAAGCTGATCCCGCTGGTCATACTCAATGCCCTGGACGGTAAAAATTTGCCGATCTACGGCAAAGGCGACAACATCCGCGACTGGCTCTATGTCGACGATCACGCCAAAGCCCTGTGGCTCATCAACCAAAAGGGCGTCCCCGGCGAAACCTACAATGTCGGCGGGCGCAACGAGCGCACCAATCTCGAAGTGGTCGAAACCATCTGCCGCATCCTCGACGAGCTGCGCCCCAAAGCCGCCGGCCGTTACGCCGATCAGATCACCTTCGTCGCCGACCGTCCGGGACACGATCAGCGCTATGCCATCGACGCGGATAAACTGCGCCGCGAACTGGGCTGGGAACCCGAGGAAGACTTCGATTCCGGCATTCGCCGCACCGTGGCGTGGTATCTGGAAAACGACTGGTGGTGGCGGCCGATCCGCGAGAAAAAATATTCCGGTCAACGCCTGGGAGGTGTGAAATGAAGGGAATTGTTCTGGCCGGCGGCGCGGGATCGCGCCTGCATCCGATCACGCTCGGCGTCTCCAAGCAGCTGCTCGGCGTGTACGACAAACCCATGGTCTATTATCCGTTGTCGGTGCTGATGCTCGCCGGAATCCGGGATATTCTGCTCATCACCACCCCCGAGGACCAGGCGGGGTTTCAACGGCTGCTCGGCGACGGCTCGGGCTTCGGCGTGAACTTGTCTTACGCGGTGCAGCCCAAGCCCGAAGGCCTGGCGCAGGCGTTCCTCATCGGCGCGGACTTCATCGGCCGCGACCGGGTGGCCATGGTGCTGGGCGACAACATCTTTTACGGCGCCAACCTGTCGACGCTGCTCAAGCGCGCGGCGGTGCGCGAAAACGGCGCGACGGTTTTCGGCTACTACGTCTGCGATCCGGAGCGCTTCGGCGTGGTCGAGTTCAACGCCGCCGGCCAAGCGGTTTCGATCGAAGAAAAACCCGCCGCCCCCAAATCCAACTATGCCGTGACCGGCCTGTATTTCTACGACAACGACGTGGTGGACATTGCCCGGTCGATCCGGCCGTCGTCGCGCGGCGAGCTGGAGATCACCACCGTCAACAACGTGTACCTGGAACGCGGCAAGCTGCAGGTGGAGCGGCTGGGACGCGGCTACGCCTGGCTCGACACCGGCACCCATCAGAGCATGCTCGAAGCGGCCAATTTCATCCACACCATCCAGGCGCGGCAGGGCCTGCAGGTCGCCTGCCTGCCGGAGATCGCCTTCGAAAACGGCTGGATGACCGCCGATGAAATCCGCCAGGCCATTCAGGGCATGCTGAAGACCGAATACGGCCAATATCTGTTGCGTTTACTGGAGCATGGCACGAAATGAAGCGGATTGAAACTGCCATTCCCGATGTGGTCATCATCGAACCGAAGGTGTTCGGCGACGCCAGGGGATATTTCTTTGAATCGTGGAATCGCGCCGGCTACGAAGGAATGGGCGTCAAAGCGGATTTCATTCAAGACAATGAATCGCGTTCCCGGTTCGGCGTGCTGCGCGGCCTGCATTACCAGGCGGCGCCTTATACCCAGGCCAAGCTGGTGCGGGTGATTTCCGGCGCGGTGCTGGATGTCGCCGTCGATATCCGCAAAGGGTCGCCGACCTTTGGACAACACATCGCGGTGGAGCTCTCCGGGGAAAACAAGCGTCAGCTCTTCGTTCCGCGCGGCTTCGCCCACGG
>JAVBSD010000321.1:0-3874 GCA_031547325.1 Victivallaceae bacterium
GGTTTATCGTGGTCTAAATGGAGGTCGACGCCGCCCGTTACCCAGAGCCTCCCGCCAATCACCGGGTGGAGAGCTTGTCGATGGGGTTCGATCTGGTCTACCCGGCCGGCTACCCGTAATTCGCCGCCCGGGCGCTCGGCGAAGGCTGCCGGCTCGACGCCAAAGTCGTCAGCCACTTCATCGCGGCGGGAAACTGATTTATGTGGCGAATTGCGCTCAGGCGGGCCGGCGTGGCGTTGGGAGTCCTCTGCGGCGTGATGCTGTTGACCTTTCTCCTGTTCCGGGTCGCCGCCGGCGATCCGGCGGCGGCGCAGCTGGGGCGCAACCCGCGGCCGGCCGAAATCGAGGCGCTGCGGCGTGAGCTCGGCACCGACCTGCCGCTCTTTTACGGCCACTGGCGGCGGAGCGACATCTATCCGGCGGCGGATTTCACCTCCGAGCAGTTGTCGGCGGGGATTGCCATCGGCGACGATTGCGTCGAATTCACCCGCAACTTCACGGCGCCGGAAACGGTCGGCGCGGCCGTCCGCTGCGCCGACGGGAGGCGGGAATTCCGGGAGATCGACGCATCGGGAGAAGATGGCGCGGTCTGGAGGCTGAAGGTCGGCGACTGCGCGCCGACCCGGGTGGAATTTTTCCGTTACCAGGAGAACGGGTTCAATTCGCAACTGGTTCAGGCGGCGTCGGAACTGGTTTCCTTCCAAAGCAGCTTTCCTTTCGTGTCGTTCCTGAACTTCGGCGATTCGCTGACCCAGGGGGATATTCCGAGCTTTCTGGCCGGACGCATCGGGCCGTCGCTGGCGCTGATGCTGCCGATTTTCCTCGGGGCAATGGTGCTCGGAGTCGGGCTGGCGCTGGCGGCGGCGGCGTGGAAGAATTCGTGGTTCGACCGGACGCTTCTGGTGCTGTCGGTGGCGGGATTGAGCCTGAGCTACCTGGTGGTGATCATCTTCTGCCAGTGGCTTTTCGGCTACCGGCTCGACTGGTTTCCGGTCTGGGGGTGGGGTTCGGCGCGCTGTCTGGTGCTGCCGGTCGCCATCGGCATCTCCTGCGGCCTCGGCAGCGCGGTGCGTGTTTACCGCACCGTCTTCGTCAACGAGCTCGGCAGCGAATATCTGCGCACCGCCCGCGCCAAGGGCGTCGCGCCGGGCAAGGTCTACGGAGTGCATCTGTTGCGCAACGCGGCGCTGCCGATCATCTCCCGCGCCGCTTCGACGCTGCCGTTTCTGTTCACCGGCAGCCTGCTGCTGGAAACATTTTTCGGCATTCCGGGGCTCGGTGCGGCGGGAATCGACGCGCTGATGAATTCCGATCTGCAGCTGCTGAAGGCGCTGGTGATCGTCAGCGCGTTGATCTTCATCGTGCTCAACTACCTGGCCGACCTGGCCTACCTGTGGGCCGACCCGCGGCTGCGGCGGCGTTCTTAAATGGGTTCTTTTTCTCCGAGGTAACGCGGCCGTCGGTCGAGGATGTTGACGTCGAGCCACGCCGCCGGCCGCGCGAAAAACTCACGCCAGGCCATTTTCAGTTGGTGGCGTCCGGAGAGGTCGCGCGCCGCGTAGCCGATCGCGTCGATCCCCAGCCGCCTGGCGATATAAATCGCCCGCAGGCAATGGAATTCCTGGGAAATCACCGTCACCGGCCCCGCCTCGAAAACCTCCTGCGAGCGCACCACCGAATCGAGGGTGCGGAATCCGGCGTAGTCGAGCACGATGTCGCTGTCGGCGACTCCGGCGGCGACCAGGGCGATGCGCATCGCCTCGGGTTCGTTGTAATCCATGCGTCCATGGTCGCCGGAAACCAGGATTTTTTCGATCTTTCCGGCGCGATAGAGCTTCGCCGCCGCCGCGATCCGGTAGTCGAAATAGAGATTCGGACGGCCCTCGTAGCTCGGTTGGGTTCCGAGCACCAGCCCGACCCGGCGGGCGGGGATGGTTTCAAGGTCGGAATAGACGGCGTCGGAACAGCGGAGCACCATCCAGTTGCTCCAGCCGGCGAACAGTGCCAGCGCCAGAAAGAGCGCCGCGAGGACGATCAGGGGGACGCGGAAACGGCGAAGGAGCCGGAAAAAAGCGGTCTTGATTTGCATAATCGCGAAGTGAAGTGTATGTTTACGGGTTTTTCCTAACATAAAACTTCAATTGGAAATTTGCAAGTGTCCATTCGCGATTTGTCCGAACGCTTCGAGCCGTTGGTTCTGCCGGAGGGCCATGAAGCCGTCGAACTCGACCTCGGCTGCGGCACCGGGCTCTTTACCGCGGCGCTGGCCGAACGGTATCCCGACCGGCTGGTGCTCGCCGCCGACACCCTCTCCGGGCGGCTGCGCAAGGTGCGGCAGCGCGCCGACCGGCGCGGCCTGGCCAATCTCGACGTGCTGCGGGTCGAAGCGCGCCACCTGGTGGCGCGGCTGCTGCCGGACGCTTCGCTCGACCGCATCCACCTGCTGTGTCCCGACCCCTGGCCCAAGGCCAAGCACAAAGGCCACCGGCTGATGGCTTCGGAGTTCGTCGCCCGGCTCCACCGGGTGCTGCGCCCCGACGGGATTTTTCATTTTTCAAGCGACGACGGCAGTTACTGCGACCAGGTGGGCGAAGTGATCGCCGCGTCGCGGCTTTTCGCGCCGGCGCCGGAGGGTATCGCCGACGTCGCCGATATCCAGAGCAGCTTCGAACGCCGCTGGCTCGGCCTCGGTAAAACGGTGGACCACCGTTCGTGGCGCAAACTCCCCCTGCCGCCCGAAACCATCGGGCATTGACGGAAAATCCCTTCTTCCCGGCTTGCAAAATACCCGGCGCAATGGTATTGTACCGGAAACTTTTCACGCCTAAACCGGGGTTTTCGTTTTTATGTCCGATTTTGTCCATCTTCACGTCCATTCCCACTACAGTTTACTCGACGGCGCATGCACCACCAAGGGCCTCCTGAAAATGGCCCAGGAATATCAAATGCCGGCGGTGGCGATGACCGACCACGGCTTCATGGGCGGCACCATCGATATGATCCACACCTTCGCCGGCACCGGGATCAAACCGCTGATCGGCTGCGAGGTCTACGTCGCCCCGACCAACCGCTTCGACCGCGACTCCACCAATCCCCACATCCGCGGCTTTCACCTGGTGCTGCTCGCCGAGTCCAACGCCGGCTATCACAGCCTGTGCAAGCTCCTGAGCGAAGCCTGGATCAACGGCATGTATTACAAGCCCAGGATCGACAAGGAGTTGCTGGCGCAGCACCACGAGGGGCTCCTCGCCTTGTCGGCGTGCATCTCGGGCGAAGTTTCCCGTTCCATCCTGGCCAACGACCCGGTCCGCGCCGAACAGCTGATCGGCGAATACCGTGAAATCGTCGGCAGGGATAATTTCTACATCGAAATCATGGACCACGGAATCCCGGAGGAAAGGCTCTGCAACAAGGAGCTGATCCGGCTGGCGCGCAAGCTCGAAGCCCCGCTGGTGGCCACCAACGACGTCCATTATCTGCGCAAAGAGCACGCCAAAGCCCACGACATCATGCTCTGCGTCCAGACCAACTCCAAGCTCGACACGCCGAAGCGGATGCGCATGGAAGACCCGGAGTACTACTTCAAAAGTCCCGACGAGATGCGCGCGATCTTCGGCTCCGAGGTCCCCGAAGCGCTGACCAACACCGTCGCCGTCGCCGAGCGCTGCAACCTCGACTTCAAGTTCGCCCCCGACGTCAACCACTACCCGGTTTTCGAGGTCCCGGCCGACACCAACGAACGCGATTTCCTCAGGGACATCTGTATCGACGGAGCCCGCGAACGCTACGGTTACAACCTCGACGACGGCCATCCGCTCACCGCCGACGAACAGGTCATCCTCGAACGCCTCGACTACGAGCTCGGCGTGATCGA
>JAVBSD010000090.1:0-3859 GCA_031547325.1 Victivallaceae bacterium
CAGCAGCACTTCGATGCCGGCGGCGGCGAGTTCCATGTTGAAGACCGCGATATGTCCGGCAGCCGCCTAACCCGTCCAGACTTTTGGGGTCACGGCCGCCACATGATTTCCACGGGGTATTGTTCGAGCGGGAAGAGGCGGACGCCGTCGTACTTCGCCGCCATCCCCGTCAGGGCCGCCGCCGACATCAGAAAGGTGTAGGGCTGGTCCTCGTGCAGCAGGCGCTGGAAGCGGTGGCACAGCTCGATGCGCTCTTCCGCGTCGAAGGTCCGGCGGATCGCCTCGATCAGCCGGTCGGCCTCCGGATCGCGGAAGCCGATGAAGTTACTCGACTGCGGGAGGTCCGCCTGGCTGGAGTGCCAGATCTGGTAGGGATCGGCTTCGAACGGCTGGGTCCAGCCCAGCGAACAGGCCTCGAAATTGCGTTCGTTGATGCGGGTCAGGAAGATGCTCCATTCGTAGATGTCGATGCGCATGTCGATGCCGGCGGCCGCCATGTCCTCCTTGATGATCGGCAGGTACTTGCTCTGGAGCGGATGGTCGGCGACCTGCATCATGGTGAAGGCGAACTTGCGTCCGTTCTTGTCGAGGATGCCGTCGCCGTCGGTGTCGCGCCAGCCCGCCTCGGCCAGCAGCTCCCGGGCCCGCGCCGGATCGAAGGGCCACGGCCGGCATTCCCGGTCGTTGTAGGGGCTGCCGGCGCGGAACGGCCCCGAAATGACCTCCCCGAGCCCGAAATAGACGTCGCGGAGGATGCGTTCGCGGTTCACCAGCAGGGTCATCGCCTGGCGCACCCTGCGGTCGGCGAAGATCGGCATTTCGCGGTTGTAGGCGATGTAGTTGTAGCTGGCCCCCGGGCTCTGGATGCGCAGCAGGGCGTTGGGCGCCAGCTCCGGATGCGCCGAGGCGTCGAAGGCCGGGCGGTCGGCGTTGAGCGTGACCGCGAACTGGGGAGTGTCGGTGCGGTTGACCCACTGCTCCGGGATCAGGCCGATCTGGTCGTATTTGCCGGAAATCAGGCCCAGAAAACGCGGATTGTCCAGCTTGACCATCTCGTAGACGATTTCGTCGAGGCCGGGCAGCGCGCCGTGGTCGCGGCCGAAGTAGCCGTCAAAACGCTTGAGGCGGATGCGTTGGTTGCGTTTCCATTCTTCGAGGCGGTAGGGGCCGACGCCGACCAGGGCGTCGTTGCGGAGGTGGTCGTAGTTGAATTTCTCGGCGTTGAAGTCGCCCGGGTAATTCCAGTAAAAATGACGGGGCAGGGGTTTCAACCCCATGGTCAGCTCCAGCGACCGGAAGTACGGTTCCGCCCATTCGACTTCGAAGGTGTAGTCGTCGATGATCCGCAGCTCCTTGAGCGCCTGGTAATAAACCCGCAGCGGAGCGCAGTTGACCTCCGGATTGTTCAGCACTTCATACATGAAAAGGAAGTCCCGGCTGGTCAGCTCGACGTTGCGGAAGGTTTCGCCGGTCTCCGGGTCGACGGCGTCGTGCCACAGGACGCCCCGGCGCAGCTTGATCCGGTAGGTCAGATGGTCGTCGGAAATGCTCCACGATTCGGCCAGCCAGGGCTGGAATGCCACCGGGTCGGCGTAATTGCGTTTGCCCAGGGAGGCGTGGCATAATTCGTTGATCTCGCCCACCAGCGCTTCGGAGGTGATCAGGTAATTCAGGTTGGGCGGATCGGCGGAATAGGTGGTGACCAGCCGGCCCTCGAAATCGCGTCCGGACAGGTAAAATTCGCGGTTGGGGAAGTCGCCGCCGGAAGCGCCGGAACGGCCGCCCGGGGCGGCGAAGGCGCCGGAACGGAGCAGGTCTTCGATGGCGTTGAGGCGCGAAACCGCCTTGCGGCTCTCGGCGCGCATCCGGTCGAAGGCCGAAATCAGCACCGCGCCGGTCACGGTCGCGGCCAGCAGCAGCACCAGAAGGGCGATCCGGTCGAATTTCACCTGGGTCACCTCTGGATGATTCGATAAAACAGCACCACGCCGAGGGCCTGGTAGATCAGCGTCGGGAGCCACAGCAGATACTGCGGATAGAGGTTGGAATAGTCGGTCAGCGATTCACAGATGATGACCAGCAGATAGAATCCCCCCGCCAGAATTACGCTCAGGAACAGCCCGACCGAGGTTTCGCGCCGCGAGGTCTGGATCGCCAGCGGCAGCCCGAAGAGCAGAAAAGCGATCGGCGACAGCGCGAAGGCGATGCGCTGGTTCAGCTCCACCTCCAGTTTGGTGGTGGATTCGTTGCGTTCGAGGTCCATGCGGATGCGCGACAGCAATTCGCTCATGGTCATGTATTTCGGCCGTTTTCCGACCCTTTCGTCGTTGAACTCCCGGCCGTAGTCGAAGCCGAGGGAGAGCTTGTTGCCGTAGACCGAGGCGTTGCCGCCGATCTGGCCGGTCCGGTCGGTGATCACGCAGTCGTAGAGTTCCACGGTCATGATCCGGGTTTCCGGGTTGACGATGAGCTTCCCGGAGGCGGCGGAGATGTCGCGCAGAATCTGGAAATTCTTGCCGGTTTCATAGATCTGAATGCCGACCAATACGTTGTCGTCCAGGATGTTGTCGACGTAGATGACCCGGTTGTCCCCGAGTTCGCGCTGGCGGCCGGCCGTGAACAGCGACAGCGGATCGTCGACCAGGGCGTAGGACATGGTCTGGCGCGCCTTGTACAAGTAAGGAGGGCCGACCTGGATCTGAAGATAACAGCAGACCCCGGTCAGGAGAAAGGTGATCAGGATGATCGGCGAAACGATCTGCAGGATCGAGATGCCGCTGGCGCGCATCGCGGTGACTTCGGAGTCCGCCGACAGCCGGCCGAAAACCATCATCACCGACACCATCACCGCCAGCGGAATGGTGAACGACAGCACCACCGGCAGCGTGTACCAGACGAAGAGCATGAAGCTCTTGAACGAAATGCCCATGGCGACCTGCTCGATGATCTCGACCATCCGCCCGCCGAGCATCCCGAAGGTCAAAATGCCGATCGCCATAAAAAATGTCACCAGAAAACCGCGGGTGACGTACCAGTTGAGTGTCTTCATGAACCTTCCGAAAATAAAAAATAACGAGTTTAGAAAATTTACACCCGAAAGCGCCGTTTGGCAAACCCGACCCCGGAAAAAGTCGCAGGATATTGTGCCATTCCCGCGATTTGCATTTTTTCCCGGATGGGGGTATGGTATCCGGCATGAGGCGGTTGACACTGTTATGCATTCTGCTCGCCGTTTCGGCGGCGAAGGGCGATTCCGCGTTGGAATGGACGGCGCGGGGACGCGCCCATCTGGCCGCGGGAGAGGCGCGCGAGGCGTATCGCGCCTTTGGCGAAGCCGCCCGGCTCGGCGACCCCGAAGGCATGAACAGCTTCGGCATCTGTCATTGGCGCGGCTGGGGCGCTCCCGCCGACCACGCCGCCGCCGCACGGTGGTTCGAGCTGGCCGCCGAGGCCGGCAGCGCCGAAGGAGCATGCAATTTCGGCATCTGTCTCGCCTCCGGGCGCGGCGTCTTCGCCGATCCGGAGCTTGCGGCCCGGTGGTTCCTGCGGGCCGCCGAAGCCGGCTACGTTCCGGCCCAGCTCAACCTCGCCAAATGCTACCTGACCGGCTCCGGCGTGGACTACGACCCGCTGGCGGCGGAGCAATGGCTCGGCATCGCGGTTTACGGCGGAGCGGAACCGGACGAGACGACCCGCCAAGCATTGGCGCGCGGACTCGAACAACTGCCGGAATCGCTGCGGCTCGGGGTGGAAATTCTCGAAGAGGGCCGAAAAATCTATGCCCAAGGCGACCAGGAAGAGGCGTTTTCGTATTTCCTGCGGGCCGCCGAATCCGGCAGCGGCCGCGCCCTGGCCACGG
>JAVBSD010000112.1:0-6381 GCA_031547325.1 Victivallaceae bacterium
AATGGCCGATCTGGATCGACGTGGCCAGGCTTCCGGCCAGCGGCAGCTTGAGAATGAACCGGTCGCGCCACTGCTTGAGGCGGCCGTCGCGGCGCATCCGGCCTTTCGCCACAATCGCCAGCGCCGCCAGCACCGGCAGCAGCCACCAGTAGGCGACCATGAAATTGCTGACCGCCAGCATCGCCGCGGTGAACGCCGGCAGATCGCGCCCCATATCGGCGAAAATCCGCGCGAATTTGGGAATGAACACCGTGAAAAGCAAAACCACCACCACCAGCGTGATTCCCAGCACGATCGCCGGGTAAATCGAGCTGGTGACCACGAAATCGCGGAAATCCTTGCTTTCGCCGAGAAAACGGCGCAATTCCCCGGCCACCGCGGGCAGCGAGCCGGATTCTTCGCCGGCCTCGATCAGACTGGAGTAGATCGGCGGAAAATCCCGGTCCATCTCCCGGACCATCTCGGAAAAACGCCGCCCCTCGTGAAGACCGCGGCGCAGATTGAAAATCACCTCCAGCGTCTTCGGCTCCCGCGAACTCTCCTCCAGCACCGCCAGCGCCTTTTCCAGCGGCACATTGGCCTCCAAAAGCGGCGCCAGCCGGTTGGTGAAGCCGTTGACGTCGAACTTCTTCCCGCCGCGGCGCGCGGGCAGGGCGGGCCGCGCGTGAACCGGACGGATCGGCAGCAAACCCTGTTTTTTCAGCCGCCGCCGGGCGTCGGCGTCATCGCCGGCCTCGACGGCGACTTCGCGCCGGCGGCCGTCGGGCGCGAGGACCAGGTAACGGAAATCGGACATCGCTCAAACCCCTTCGCCGGCGTCGGCGCCGCTGGCGATGCGCAGCACTTCGGACTCGGAGGTGATGCCGGCGGCCACCTTGACCAGACCGTCCTCCAGCAGCGGCGTCATGCCGCGCGCCAGGGCGATATGGGTCAGCTCGTCGCTGGAGGCGCCGCGGTGAATGGCTTCGCGGACGGCGTCGTCGACCGCCAGCAGCTCGTAGATGCCGGTCCGCCCGCGGAAGCCGGAGCCGCCGCAGTTGCGGCAGCGCGCCTCGCCGCCGGCGTCGCCGGAACCGCCGCAGGCGGCGCAGACCGTGCGCACCAGCCGCTGCGACAGGACGCCGGCCAGCGCGGCGGTGACCAGGAACGGCTCGATCCCCATGTCGATCAGGCGCACCACCGCCCCGACCGCGTCGTTGGTGTGCAGCGTCGAAAGCACCAGATGCCCGGTGAGCGCGGCGTTGATGGCGATGTCGGCGGTTTCGCGGTCGCGGATTTCCCCGACCAGGATCACGTCGGGGTCCTGGCGCACGATGTGGCGGAGGCCGCCGGCGAAAGACAGCCCGATCTTGGGATTGACCTGCATCTGGACCAGGCCGGTCAACTGGTACTCGACCGGGTCCTCGATGGTGATGATCTTGCGCTGGCGGGTGTTGAGGCGGCGCATCGCGCTGTACAGGGTGGTGGTTTTGCCGGAGCCGGTCGGCCCGACCACCAGGATGATGCCGTGGGGCAGCGAAATCAATTTTTCGATCTCCCCCAGAATCCGCTCGTTCATGCCGAGCTCGCGCAGGTCGAAACGCATCGAGTCGCGGCTCAGCAGCCGCATCACGATGCTCTCGCCGTTCATCACCGGGATGGTGGAGATTCGAATGTCGATGTCGTTGCCGCCGAGCTGGAAACGGGTGCGCCCGTCCTGGGGCAGCCGCGATTCGGCGATGTTGAGGTTGCCGACCAGCTTGATCCGCGAAGCGATCGCCGGATAATCCTCGGGCGGCAGCCGCAGATAGTCGTTGAGCAGCCCGTCGATCCGGAAGCGGATCACCACCTCCTCCGGTTCGGGTTCGACATGGATGTCGCTGGCGCCCTGCTCCAGCGCCTGGGAAAGCATTTCGTTGACCAGCCGGACCACGCTGGCTTCGCCGGCGAGCTGGCGCAGGGCGTTTTCGTCGGCCTCGGCGAAGGAGTGGCGTTTTTCGGCGTCCGCCAGGTAGACCCGGTTGACCAGCCGCTCGATCATGCTGCGCCGGCCGAGTTCGAAGCTCACCGGCCGCCCCAGCAGTTTTTCGAACATGTAGGCCTGGAGCTCCAGCTCGTAGGGGTCGGCGACGGCGAGGACGATTCCGGCGTCGTCGCAGCGCAGCGGCAGCACCGAGTGGGCGGTCAGGTAATCGACCGAAAACTCCTCCCGCGCCTCCGGCACCCCGGCGACCTCCTCCTGGAAGGCTTCGACGCCGAGCTCGGCGCAGTACACATTGACCAGCTCATTTTCGCTCAGGACGCCGCGTTCGGCCAGGGTGCGGTCGGCTTCGCCCTGGGGCATGCCGCCGGCGAGCCAGCCGGCGTATTCCCGCGCGAGGCCGATCATCCGCTCCTTGAGCCGGGCGTTCCGGGCGGCCATCGCCGCCAGGTCGTTGGGGATCACTCGAAAAACCATGTCTCCAGATTTCCCGAATGCTTGAATTGCCGGGTCTTGCGGTCGCGCGGCCCCTCCTGGAATTCGATCAGGCTGTCCACCGACTGCTCGAAGCCGCGGGTCAGGGTCTCCAGCCGGGTCAGGTCGTTGACGATGGTTCCGGTGACCAGGATCAGCATCTCGGTGCGCACGGTCGAAACGGTGGTGTCGCCGAACAGCCGGCGCAGAAAAGGAATCTGCCCGATGATCGGCACCGTGTCGAGGTTGTCGGTCGAGCGGTCGCGGATGATGCCGCCGCAGACGATGGTCTGCCCGTCGCGGATGTTCATCACCGTCTTGAGCTTGCGCTCCTGGATCTCCGGCGAGTCGATGGTGCTGGAGGTGTTCTGGATCGCCTCGGAAACCTCCTGGATGAGGTTCAGCGCGATGCGGCCGCCGCGGGTCACCTGGGGGGTGACGTTGAGCTTGATGCCGGTGTCGCGGTAGATGACGTTGCGGATCATGGTGGTGCCGGTCGGCGTGGAGCTGTTGGTGTTGGTCAGGTCCGAAACGATGATCGGGACGTTGTTGCCGACCGAAATGTTCGCCTCGTTGTTGGAGATGACCATCAGCTGCGGACTGGAGATGACCTTGACGTTGGTCTGGGCGGCCAGGGCCTTGAGATAGGCGAACTTCTGGTCCGGGTTGTTGGGATCGGAGAGCCAGTATTTGAAGCCGTACTGCTCCGCGTCCGGGTCGGCGGACGGCGTGATCAGGTTCTTGTAGTCGGTGCCGGTGGAACTCGCCCAGCCGTCGATCATGCTTTCGGTATTGAACTCGATGCCGAAATTCACCTGGTCGGAGAGGGTGACTTCGATGACCAGGACCTGGAGCAGCACCTGCGACGGCACGGTGTCGAGGCGTTCGAGCAGCGCCTTGATCATCGCGTAGGTCCGGGGACGGGTGCGGATCACCAGCCGGTTGTGCACCGCGTCGGAGAAGATCCGGACCGGCGCGTCGAAGACGCTGCCCGGAGTGGTCGCCGCCTTGACTTCGTAATCCGAGGGCGTCACCACCTCCTGCGGCGCGCTGATGACTCCGGTGTTGCTCTGGGTGATCGACCGGCCGACCACCTGGAACATCACCTGGAGCGCGTTGATCAGTTCGGTGGCGCCGGCGTTGTAGATATCGTAGATGAAGATCTGCTCCTGGTCGCCGACGTCGGCGCGGTCGAGGATTTCGATCCAGCGTTCGAGTTCGTCCAGCGCCGCCGGATTGGCGGCGCTGGCGACGATGACTTCGAGGCGGTCGAGGTTGGTCAGCATGATCGCGCCCTCGGCCGTGGCGGCGGTGTTGAGCGCCACCGGGAACCCCAGCACCGGCAGGATGTTGGCGAGTTCCTTGGCCAGCTGGTCGGCGGGGACGTAATGGCAGGGCAGCACCCGTTTGTTCCAGTCGCGGCGCACCGGCTGATCGAGCGCCGCCAGCAGCTGGGCGATGCGGGCCAGGGTCGGTTTGGTGTCGAGCACCAGGAGCAGTCCCTGCGGCGCCAGTTCGACCGCGCGGACCTCGCGCCCGAGGAAGTTTTTGAGATGGGTGGCGACGCCGGTGACCGCGATGTTCTGAATCCGGAACACCCCGACCTCGACGTCGTCGGAGATCTCGGTCAGGTTCAGTTCCTGCGGCGTGGTGCTGACGGCGCGGATGTGAACGACATTTTCCCGGTAGGTGGCGGTGATGCCGGAATAGCGCAGCAGCTGCAGGAAAAGCTGCCACAGCTGTTTTCTGCTCATCTGTTCGTGCACCGACATGGTCACCGTCCCCGTCAGCGTGCCTTCGACCACGTAATTGAAGCCGAGCAGCTGCGCGAAAACCGGCAGCACATCGGTCATGGCGGCCTGGGCGAAATTGAAATCGGCGTCGACCGGGGCGTCGGAACGCTCGACCGGCGGTTCGGCCGCGGCGCCGGTCCGCTCCGGCCCGATGGTTTCGCCGCCGACGGTGAGCGGGTAGGACGGCACCGACAGTTCGCGGGAGAAGGACATCCCGGGATGTTCGAGCAGCTCCGAGGTCAGGTCCCGCGCCGGCGGCAGCGGCTTGCCGGCGGCGTTGGTGTACCACTGGTCCCGCATCGCCGGGGTGATGGTGAAGCCCTGGGTTTCGATGTCGGCGTCGATCGGGCCCTGGCAGCCGGACAACCACAGGATCAGGATCACCGCCAACGGCCAGCCCCGGCGCGGCAGCATATCATGCAAGCGTATCATATTCAGTTGATTGCTCCTACTGTTTTTTTCATTTCGCGGGCGGCGGATCGGGCGGCTTGACGCCGAGCCGGATCGCCAGTCCGTTGTTGTCTTTGCGCACGACGGCTTCGTATTCATCGACGGCGGCCAGGGAAATTCCCGAGCCGATGGCGTCGCCGACCAGGTAAAGCCGCGGAAAACGGCTCCCCCCGGCATAGGTGAAATGATCGCCGCCGGTGATGACCGCGCCGTACCGGCCGCCGATTTTGAAAACGCCGGTCAGGGTCAGCCGCGGCCAGTCGCCGGGGTAGCTGCCCAGCATGTTCAAAGGCGGCGTTTCGGGAGGCGGCGGCACCGGTTCGGGTTCGATCCGCGCCGGAGACGGCTCCGGCCGCGACCGGCCGCGCAGCGGCGAAAAGGGATTGTGCGCGGCGATGCCGGAGATGTCCGGCGCCGGCGCCGGCGCTTCGGCCGCCGCCGCCGCGGCGGGGGGAACGACCAGCGAATCCGCTTCGAGGTGCGAGGGCGTTCCCCGTACCAGCGCCGACGCCATCAACAACAGCGTCGCCACCGCGACGGCGATGCCCAGGATCAATACGCTGCGTCCGCTCATGAGCCGCCTCCCGCCTGCGATGGTTCCGCGACGAAGCTGAGCGCGCCCAGGGTTCCGGCGACCGAAACGGCTTCGGTGCCGGCGGCGGCGGCCGGCTTGACGGTAATATTCCGCCAGTAGAAACGCGGAACGCCGCGATGAAGCTCGTCGAGGAAGGCGGCCGCCTGGGCGGTTTCCCCGTCGGCGGTGATGCTGATTTCAAAGAGCAGCACGTGTTCCGCCGGTTCGGAGCTGCGCAGCGCCGACAGCGTCCGGATTCTGAGGCCGCTGGCGGCGGCGGCCTGATCGATGCGTTCGCGGAAGAGCGCCGCCGCCGCTTCGCGCGGCAGCGTCATCGCCGTGGCGCGCAATTCCGTCATCGGGCGCAATTCCGCGGCCAGCAGCCGGTTGGCCGCCTCGGTGGCTTCGATTTCCCGCGCGGTCGTCTCGAAGGAATGGACTTCCTGGCTGATCCGGTAGGAGCTCAGCAGCAGCCGCGGGGTGGCGGCGAGCCAGATGGCGAATCCCAGAAAGGCCGCCACCGGCAGGATCGGCAGGAATTTTTTGACCCTGGCTTTGCTCATGGCAGCGCGCTCTTCAGTTTGATGGTGAAGGCGACCGAGCCGTCGTCCGGCCGGATCGCCTTGCTGAGGTTGGTATAACTGTAGGGCGGATCGCCGGCGGTCAGTTGCCGCTGCAGATTCGAATCGTCCTGGCTGGAGATGACCGACAGCTCGATTTCGCCGGCGCTCTGGCTGTAGGAGGCCAGCCACATGTAATCGGGCAGCCGCTCGGTCAGCGCGGCCAGCAGCGGCAGGATGGCCGCCGTGCCGATTTTGGCGTCGGTCAGTTTGCGGTACAATTCATTTTCCGCCGCCAGCCGGACGCTTTCGCGCCGGGCCGCGCCGAGGCGTGAATCCAGGTCGCGCCGGGCTTCATACACGGTATTGAAGTCTTCGCTGTAGCGTTGGTAGCGTCCGACCGCCAGCGCCAGCGCGGTCGCCGCCAGCAAGCCGAGCATCAGCCGGTAGAGCAGCCGCCATTGCCGGTAGCGCACCGGTTTGAGGTCGGGCGGAATCAGGTCGGGCGCCAGCGACAGTTGTTTGCCGGCGGGGTCGGTCGGCAGGTAATTGATCAGCATCTGCAGCGGC
>JAVBSD010000199.1:0-2827 GCA_031547325.1 Victivallaceae bacterium
CGGGCGGAGCCGCCCGGTCGGCGATGGTGGAGTGCGAGGGCGAAGCCCAAAGCACGGAACATGGAGCCGGGCCGGCCGCGCCACCGGGCGCGCAAAAAGAGCCTCGAAGACAGTCAATTTTCGAACCGGGAGAACACGACGTGAAAAAACTGGCGAAGATGATGGCGGCGGCGGGCATGGCCGTGGTGGCGGCGGGGTGCGCTTCTTCGAGCCGGATGGCGCGTCTTTCCGGCGGGGACGACTATTACCGGCCCCCGGAGGAACAGTACATCAGCTCGTCACGTATGCGGGTCGAAGCCGCCAAGGACCGGGCGCTGGTCGACACCGTGCGCGAAACCCGCGCCGAAGAAGCCGCTCCGGCCGACACCGCCGCGGCGGCGGTTCCGGCGGCGGAGAGGGGGCCGGCGGTGCGGGTCGATTTCGACGACGCGGGGGTCAACTTCTGGCCGTTTTTCTACAACGATTGGGCTTACACCAGCGTGTTGTGGCCGTTCATCGACGCCGACAAGTACGGCTTCGCGGTGCGGCCGTTTTTCAACAACGAGGGCGACGATTATTCGGTGCTGTTTCCGTTGTCGAGCTGGAATCCGGCGGCCGGCGCGGGTTGGGCGACGCTGGTGTGGTGGAATCCCCGCTGGCTCTACCTCTTTCCGACCAACTGGAATTACGACGGCAACGGCAAGCTGATCGCCGGCGGGGTGCCGCCGCTGGCCTGGTTCAAGCCCGGTGATTACAGCTTCGTCTTTCCGTTGTATTACCTGGACCGGAGCAAATGGTTTTCACTCCTGGGCGGCGGCTCCTACGGCGAGGACGGCGCGGGCTTCTATATGGCCGGTCCCGGATTGCACTGGCGGCGCTGGGGCAATAACAATGGCCGCGACTTCGATTATTCCAGTTATCTGCTGCTGGGCTACAACGATTATGAGGAGAAAACCGTGCCAAGCAGCCTGAGCTTCCATTCGCGGTGGCAGAATATGGAGTGGGTCGCCGGAGGCTATGCGGACGACAATCCCTGGAACAGCGTCAAAATTGCCGCCGAACTGCTGCGGCAGTTGCCGGCCGAAGCCGGCCGGACCCGGGAGGAGCAATCCCGGTGGCTGAAGGAGTTTCTCTCCGAAGGATATGCGGAGGAACATACCTTCGGATTTTTTCCCTTGTTCATGGTTAAGAGCTTCCCGAGCGAGTCCCGGGTGAACATCCTGCTGCTGCTGGCCAATTGGTCGGAGAGGCGGAACGCGAATCGCGGCTGGCCCGCGGGGGTGGAAGGGCACGCCGGCGTCGCGGTGTCGCGGCGTTTCGGGTCGATCCTGTGGTTCGATACTTCGAAAAAGGTGTACGTCTGGAAGGACGGGGAGTCCGAAGTCGACCGCCAAATGGCGACAGCCCTGTTCCGGATCGCCGCCGAATATGAACGGGAGCTGGACTCGCTCGATTGGGAAGAGGATATGTCCCGTGTTGCCGATTCGCCGTTTGTGAAGTTCCAGATGCCTGATTTCGCTCCGTTCAAGGAGCGAATCGACGCGGCGGTGGCCGGCAACGCCCGGGTGCCGCATGCTCCGGAGAATTACGTGGAGCTGCTGCTGCTGCTCGAAACGCTGAACCGCGAGATGGTGACCACCGGCGACGGCGGCCGGGAATTTTTCAGCCTGCCCTTGCTGACGCGCGTTTTCTCCGCCGATGACGGCGGGGGAGGGTGGTTCTCGGCGCCGCTGTTGTCGGGCGGCAGCTACGACCAGGATTCGGCGTTGTCGCTCCTGCTGCCGCTGGCGAGCTGGTATTCGCGCGAGGGCGACGATTCGTTCTGGGCGGCGCTGGGCGGGCTGCTCGGTTTCGGCGGGACCACGGACGGGGTGTCGAGCTACAACATCCTCGGCATCCTGGCGCGCGGCAGGTCCGACGCGACCAGCGAGGAATTCCGCATCCTCGAATACCTCTACCGCCACCGCCGCGAAAACGACACCGAGTCGACCACGGTGTTTCCGTTTCTCAGCTGGCAGTCGGCGCCGGGCAAGAGCCGGTTTTCCTTCATGTGGAAATTCATGGAGTTCAACAACGTCGACGGCAAGCGCTCCGGCAGCGTCTTCTTCATTCCCTACGGCGGGGAGTAAAAAATCGCCGTAGAGGCTTGCGTCATGCCGGTTCCGGGGGTATATTCCTCCATGTTATCTTGAATGCATGGAGCAGAGGAGCCGGTTTCCCGCATGAACCCCGCGAATCTCCCGGGCAGGACGGCCCGGGAGATCAACTGGAAGAAAAACTTATTTTTCGTCTGGCTGTCCCAGATCCTTACCCTGGCGGGTTTCGCGGCGGTGATGCCGTTTATCCCGATCTATTTTCGCGATCACTTCGGCATCGTCGACGAGAATACGCGAGGGGTCTGGGTGGCGGCGTTCAACTTCCTCGGATTGTTGAGCTTCTGCGTCATCGCCCCGGTGTGGGGCGTGCTCGCCGACCGCTACGGGCGCAAGATGATGCTCCTGCGGGCCAATTACGTGTCGGGCATCCTGCTGCCGTGCCTGGCGCTGGCGCCGAACGTCGGCGTGCTGATCGTGATCCGGATGCTGGTGTCGACCTTTTCCGGCACCACCACCGCGGCGCAGACCCTGATCGTCACCACCACCCCGGCCAAGCACCAGGGCATGGCGCTTGGATTGCTCAGCACCGCGCTGTGGAGCGGCAACCTGGTCGGGTTCGTGGTCGGCGGGATGGTCGTGACCAATTTCGGCTTCGCCTGGGCTTTCGTCATCTGCGGAGTCATGTACCTGGTCGGCGGGCTGCTGGTCCAGTTTTTCGTCGATGAAAATTTCACGCGGGTGCCGGCGCACGC
>JAVBSD010000184.1:0-4835 GCA_031547325.1 Victivallaceae bacterium
GTTGATCTCCGCGCCGAGTTCGATCAGGCGCTCCACCGCCGCCCGGTAACATTTCGATTCCGCCATGAATTCGTCTTCGGGGGAGAGTCCCTGCGCCAGGAGGGTATCGTGGAGCGTGCCGAAAATCGTGGCGTGATGCAATGCGGTTTTGCCGAATTTATCCCGCAGGTCAAGCGGTACTCCGGCGCTCAGAAACAGGCTCAGAACCTCGGGAAACTGATAGCTCTGGTGGAGCGGCGCCATGCCCGTCATGGCCTGACGTCGCAACGGATCGGCTCCATGGTCGAGCAGCAGCTTCACGACCGCCGGGTGATTGTGTTTGGCCGCTTCCTCGAGCGGCGTCGGCGCGTCGTCCAGAAATTCCTCGCGCATCATGGCGAGCAGCCGTTTCGGCTTCACATCCTCGCCTGGTTGGATGTCGTCAAGCTTCTTCGCCGTATTCGGCGCGGGTTCCGCCGGGACGCCGCGGCCGAGCAGCGCTTCGGCCACCGCCAGGTGGCCGCCGGCGCAGGCGCGCAGCAGCGCGGAACAGGGATGATACGGCTTTTTAAAAGGCTTGGCGCCGCGGTCGAGCAAAAAACGTACCGCCTCGACGTGACCGTTGGCGGCCGCGGCGGCGAGCGGGGTGTCGACCGAAAAGCTGCCGAGGTCGAAATCGCCGCCATGCCAGTTCAGCAGCTTCGGGCCGGCGTCGAGAAGTTTCCGCAATTCCTCCACATCGCCGGCTCCGGCGGCGGCGATGACCGGCGGCGGGCCGGTTTCCTCCGAATCCTCGGTCTCAATGGCGGCGTTGTCGACGACGGCCGCCCAATGACCGTCGCGATAGTGGAAATTGCCGAAATATTCGGTGTAAAAGCGCCCCTGCTTCTCCGGCTCCCGGAATGAAAAGGCGCGCGCGTCACAGTCGACGGCGAGCCCCTCCGGGCCAAGCTTCTCCAGGAGCTTCAACACCTTCTCCTCTTTGACGGCAAGGCCTTCCACGATGGCGTATCGACAGGCTTCGGCCACGTCCAGCGGCGGCCAGACGGCGCGGGAGAGGGTCTTGATCGCATGGTCGCAGAGGCTTTCCAGGCTGGGATCGCGGTCGGTTTCGTCCCCGTCCGGCGGCGGACAGCCGTAATCGGCCAGGAGGTCCCCGACTTTGACCGGAGCGGACAGGGCCGGGTGGGCGATGGCCAGAATTCCATCCTCCAGTTGCCAGGCAAAGCCATGCTGTTTGACCAGAATTTCCGCCGTCGTCAGTACTGCGCCGCGGATGAAGAAATCCGCTTCGAAGTAACCGTAAAGCCCTTCGTAAAAAAACCAGCCGATGGCGTCGGCGGCGAAGGTCGGCGAATCCACCTGTTCGCCGTTGCAATAGAGCAGCCACACCAATTTGGTTTTGCGGATTTCCTTTGCCACCTCCTCCAGGGTACGGAAGAGCGGCAGCTCCGGCCGGAATTCCCGCCGCCGCCAGAAGTCGCGGCGTGAAGGCTCCTCCGGATCGGGCGGGCGCGGCGCACAATGACGGCAGAAACGGATGGCCGGGTCGGAGGAACGCACCGGCCGCTCGCAGCTTTCGCACTGCCTGGAATGGATGGCTCCCCCGTCGAGGCCGATCCGCTTCAATGCCGCTTGAAGTGCGCCCCAGTCGTTGCCATGGCGTTCGCGCACGAAGCAGCCGAGCGGCGAATCGGGGGTGATGGCCGCGGAATGCGGCGGGTGCGGCGGTTTTTTCGCCGGATCGATGAAAATCAAATCGAACGGGAAGTGATTTTTCGGGTCGAGACCGTCCACTTGCATCGCCCGGGGCGGACGCGTACGCGGCGCATCCCAGGAAAAGTGTTCGCCCAGAACGGCCCCGGCGAGTTTCTGGTCCAGATAAAAATCGAAAAGATCGCCGTCCGCACCGAAAAGGTCCCGGTGTTCCGCCAGAATCGGTTTGGAGAAATCGAGGCTGGCCAGCAGTGCTTTTTCCGCCCGGACGCCGAAGATTTCGGGGCCGTCGAACCAATCCAGCCGAACCCGGAGGCCGTCCGGCAATTTGAGCTTCGTCACATCGGACATTTCAGACGCGCTCCTCGTTGGAGGGTGAACATTTCCACAATACCCTTTGGTTCCGGAGATTGCAAGTTCGGAATAAATTCATGTCGCAAATATATAAAAAAAAGGAATATTGTGTAATCTTCCCGGCCTGTTGCCGGGTCGCAAAAAAATTAAACGCGATTATATTCTTCAACAGGAACCCAGGAGGCAACAATTCATGTCGGACAAAATCAGAATCGGAGTGATCGGCGGCGGGCGCGGCGAAAGTCTGCTTTACGGCGCGCAGGCGGCGGGGATGGAAGTGGTGGCGATTTGCGAACAGTACGAGCCGCTGGCGGAGCGGCTGGTTCGGCGTCTCGCCGCGGCGGGAGTGAAGGTCGAGGTCTACCGCGATTTCGACCGGATGCTCGAACACGAGCTGGACGCGGTGGTGTTGGCCAATTACGCCACCGAGCACTGTGATTTCGCGATTCGGGCGCTGCGGGCCGGCAAGCACGTGCTGAGCGAATGCATGGCGGTGTCGACGCTGGCCGAAGCGGTGCGGCTGGCCGAGGCGGTCGAAGCCTCGGACCGGGTCTATATGCTGGCCGAAAACTACCCGTTTTCCGCCAACAACCTGGAAATGAAGCGGCTGTTCCGGGAGGGCCTGATCGGCGACTTCATTTACGGCGAGGGCGAATACGTCCACCCGATCAATCCGGATGAATTCGCCCCTCTGGCGACCGGGCTCGATCACTGGCGGACCTGGATTCCGGTCACCTACTACTGTACCCATTCGATGGGGCCGGTGATGCAGATTACCGGCACCCGGCCGGTGGCGGTGAACGGCTTCGTGGTGCCGCGCAACGACAACGATCCGTGGCACGGCGAGGACATCACCCGCTGCGACGACACCAGCGTGCTGATGTGCACCATGGACAACGGCGCGGTGGCCAAGATCGTGCCGTGGTCGAAGATGCGCGACCACGGCAACCGGGTGCGCATCTGCGGCAACAAGGGAACTTTGGAGCACAATCAGGGAGAAGGACTGCTGCGCATCGCCCTGGCCAATCCGGGCGCCGGCCAGTCGGGTTACACCCTGACCAGCCCGCCCTTTCCGGCCGAGATGGTCGAGGCGGCCAAACACGGACACGGCGGCGGGGATTTCGGCACCAATTATTTCTTCGCCAAGGCGATCCGCGAGGGGAGCGCCCCGGTGATCGACGTCTACCAGGCGCTGGACATGACCTTGATCGGCATCCTCGGCTACCGTTCGGCGCTGAACGGCAACGTCCGGCTGGAGGTGCCCGATTTCCGCAACAAGGCGCTGCGCGACCAGTACCGCAACGACGACTGGACGCCGGACCCGGCGAAGCGCCGGCCCGGAATGCCCTTCTCCAGCGTTCGCGGCGAGGTCGTCATTTCCGAAGAGGCGCTGGCGGACCATCGCCGGCGGCGCGACAAATACGAGGCCACCCTGAAAGACTGACCTGGTTCGGGCCCCGGAGTTTTTTCAGCTCCGGGGCCGTTTTTTTATTTGGCGCCGAGCGAGACCAGCACCAGTCCCGCCACCACCAGCGCGATGCCCGCCATCCGCGGCTTCCCCGGCTTCTCGCGCAGCAGCCACACCCCCGCCAGCACCCCCAGCGGCAGACTCATCTGGCGGAAAGCCTGAATGTAGCTGACATTGTCGACAAACCCCATCGCCAGCAGAATCAGGACGTAGGCGGTCGATGAAAAAATCCCCGAAATCATCGGCACCGGCGCCTTGGGGAAGAGCTTTTTGAAGCAGGCGCGTTCGTCCGGCATGGCGATGACGGCGGCGAGCAGCGCCAGCGCCAGGCCGCTCTCGATCAGGAAGAGGTAGACCATCGAAATCGTGAAACGCCCGGCCGGCATCGCCGGAAGCCCGCGCAGCATTCCGACCGCCATGCTGTCGATCACGGTGTAGCCGGTGGTGCCGACCGCCGCCACCATGATGAAGAGGAGCGCGGTGTTGCAGTAGCTTTTGATCCGGAAATCGCGCCAGTTCGCCATCGGCATCAGAATGCATCCCATCGACAATACCGCCATGCCCAGAAGCGCCAGCGCCCCCGGCGCCTCGCCGAGCCCGGCCAGAATGGTGACCATGGCGGTCAGCAGCACCGGCAGCGCCCGCGCCAGCGGATAGGCCAGCGAAATATCGCTGCGGCGGTAAGCCCGCGACAGCCCCAAAAGGTAGATGAATTCAAAGGCGACGCTGGCCAGCCACAACCCCCAGAACCCCGGCGGCAGCTCGGCCGTGCGTATCCCCGAAAGCAGGAAGCCGGGCAGCCACAGCAGCGCCGCGGTGGCGCTCGACAGCGCGTAAAACGCCAGGGACGGGACGGTTTTTTTGCTCAGGAAATTCCACCCGGCATGGAGGAATACCGAAACCAGGACCAGAAAAAATGCCGCGAGGGTCAACTGCAATCGCCTTTCTTGTCGCTTGAAAACGAACGGATCGGAAACTATATTGTGGAAGTGCCGTATTTTCAAGCTTGAATTGCAAGATAAACGATGTCGGAAAATTACAACATCCCATGAACATCATCGATCAACTCGAATCCCTGGGACTGAACGGCCGCCAGGCCAGGGTTTACCTGGCGCTGCTGCAACTCGGCTCGGGCACCGCCATCGAGGTCGCCAAGGCGACCCGTTTCAAGCATCCGACCGTCTACGACGTGCTCGACGTGCTCAAGGAAAAACGCTTGGTTTCGGAGAGCTTTTCCGGCGGGCGCAAGCTTTTTTCCGCCGAGGACCCGGAACGGCTGCGGCTGGCCGAGACGGAGCGCCGGCGGACGCTGGACGGG
>JAVBSD010000168.1:0-15381 GCA_031547325.1 Victivallaceae bacterium
ACCGCGTCCTTGATCTCCTTGCGCTTGTAAAACTCCTGCCCCCCGACCAGCCGGTAGGGGACGCCGGAACCGCGAAAGGTGGTCTCGAACTGCCGCGACAGGCTGTTCGAACGGTAGAGGATGGCGAAATCCGAATAGGTCGTCCCCGGATTTTCGTCGATCGCCTGGAGAATGTAGTCGGCGATGAATTGCGCCTCGCTCTCGCCGTTCAGGGTCGCCACCGCCTTGATCGGTTCGCCCTCGCCGAGCGCCGACCACAGGTTCTTGTCGAAGCGCCGGCCGCCGGAGCCGGAAATCACCGCGTTGGCCGCCTTGAGAATCGCGTTGCTCGAACGGTAATTCTGCTCCAGGCGCACCTCCCGGCACCCCGGGAAATGTTCGGGAAAGCGCAGAATATGCCCGACGTCCGCGCCCCGCCAGCCGTAGATGCTCTGGTCGTCGTCGCCGACCACGCACAAATTGCAGCGCTCCCCGGCGAGCTGGCGGACGATCGCGAACTGCACCTGGTTGGTGTCCTGGTACTCGTCGACCAGCAGATAACGGAAGCGGTCCCGGTAACGTTCCAGCACCTCGGGATGGGCGTCGAAGAGCTTCCAGGTCAACATCAGGAGGTCGTCGAAGTCGACGGTGTTCTGAAGCTGCAGCAGCTTCTGGTATTCATGGTAGGCGGCGAGCACCCCGTTTTCGAAGGTCTTGAAGTCGGCCGCGTCGACGTCGTCGGGAAATTCGCACCGGTTCTTCCAGCCGCCGATCATCGATTGCACCGCCGGCAGCGGAAAATCCTCCTTGTCCAGTCCCGCCTGGCCCAGCGCCTGCTTCAACAGGCCCGACTGGTCCGAGTCGTCGGCGATCGAAAACCCCGGCAGATAGCCGAGCGCCCTGATTTCGCGCCGCAGCACCCGGACGCCGAAATTGTGACAGGTCCCCAGCGTCACCTGTTGCGCGGCTTCGGCGCCGCACAGCGCCGCGAGGCGCTCGCGCATCTCCCGCGCCGCCTTGTTGGTGAAGGTCATCCCCAGAATCTGCTCCGGGTTGACGCCGCGCGCCAGCATGTAGGCGATCCGGACCGTAATCACCCGGGTCTTGCCGGTGCCGGCGCCCGCCAGGACCAGCACCGGGCCCTCGATGGTTTCGGCGGCCCGGCGCTGCTCCGGAGTGAGGCCTTCGAGAAGTTTTTCAGGCACGGCCGGCCGCCCTCAACCGTTGCGCACGGCCGTCGCGAAAGCGCCGTCGCCGGCCACCGCGCACGCCGCCGAAACCGGGTTCTCGAAACCGGCGAAAAGCCCCCGCCCCATCACATAATCGCAGGCCCCGTCGGCGCCGGCCGCGTCGAAGGCCGCGTCGCACCGCGTGTCGCAGGGCGCGTTGTGCTCGTAGGTCGAAACGTAAAAAAGCTTGCCCGGCTCCAGCGCGAATTCGCGCACCAGCAAAGCGTTTTTGCGCACGATGCCCAGGTAGCCGGTCGCGTCGCCCGCGCCGACCGCCGCGACGATGCGCGGCGTGTCCAGCGAATCCTTCTCATAATCCATCGCCAAAAGCCCGAGCGCCATCGCGTCGCGCACCGGCATCCCGGCGGCGATCTTTTCCGCGATCGGATCGGTGTGCGAACCGTTGCTGGCCACCGCGTAACGGCCGACCAGCCGCAGACAGTTGTAGGCGATATACGGATTGCGCTCGATGTCCTTTTCAAAGCCCGGCTTCGGCACCACCGCCAGTTTGGTTTCGTCGAGCTTCACCGCGTTGCGGTTGGGAAACGACCGCGAACTCACCCGGTACATCGCCGCCGCCCGCCCCGACCGGGTCAACCCGACCGCCACGATCCTGCCCAAATACATCGTCCCGCCTCCTGAAATAATTCTGTTGTTCAACGCAGACAAAAGGTATTGCACTTCGGACAGCGCGCGGTGCGCATGCCCTCGTCGTCGCGGCTCTTGAAGTTGGTGCCGCAGGCGCGGCAGCGGAACAAGGTGTTCTTGCCGAGCTCCCAGTCGCGTCGCCGCAGCCGGAGAAATTCCCGCGTCCACAAAATAAAAATGGTCGCCAGCCACAACCCGAGGTAAATCAATACCCCCTGCTGATAGGTCAGATCGATCATTTCGCCTCCTCTGCGTCCGGCCGCCATACAATGGTCAATTCACCCGTCGCGCCGCCGGAAACCGCCTCGGCCGCATCGGCCAGCGCCAGGAACAACTGTTTGCGCCAGGCCAACGTGCCCGCGCCGCCGGGAACCAGCGCCGTGCAGCGCGTCGCGCCGCCGGAAACCGCCGCGGCCTGAAAGGTCGCCCGGCTCTCGACCGCGCCGGCCCTGGCCGCCGCCGCCGCCAGCGTCTCCGGAACTTTCCAGCCCGTGACCGGCCGTCCCTGCCACAACACCGCCGGATAGACCGCCCGAATTTCCGCCGCCGGCGCGGCCGGCTCCAGGGACACCGCCGGCAGCCCCCGGCTCCAATCGTTGCCGACCGGCTCCGAAACGCCGAGCCAGACCGCGGCCTCCGGCAGCGTCGGAGAAGCCTGCAGCGCTCCGCCGCCGGGCAGCCCCGGCTCCGGATGCGTCGCCGGCCGCCCGCCCCAGGCGCTGTACCCGTGCCGGCGGTCCGGCATGGCGAACAGCGCCGGATCGTGATAGCCGATCCAGGTCGCAAAACCGGCGTCCCGGACCGTAGCCTGATCGAGCAGGGTGATTTCTCCGAATTCCGCTCCCGGGTCCTGGCGCGCCGGCAGGGTGTAATGGAAACACACCAGCAGCAGCGCGTTGACCGCCGCTACCGTGACCAGCGCCCAGATGCCGCTCCGGCGGAAGGTCCGGGAGGCGTTTGACGCGCCGTCCTTCATTGCCCGAAATTCACCGTCTGCGCCGGCTCGGGCGGCAGGGTCGCCAGAAAACTCGACAAGCCGAATTCCGCCGCCAGCGCCATCACCCGGCTCACCTCGCCGTGGGGAACCTGCTGATCGGCGCGGATGATCACCATGCCCTGGACCGAGCGCGCGCTGATCTGGGAAAGCTCCTCCTTGAGCGCGTCTTCGCTGACCAGGCGGTCGCGGAAGTAGATCAGCGGCCGGCCGTCGCTGGACATGGCGATGGTGATGATGAACTTTTCCAGCCCGACCCGGCTCGCCGTCGGCGTGCGCGGCAATTCCACCGCGATCCCCGAAACCTGGACGAAGCTGCTGGTCAGCATGAAAAAAATCACCAGCAGAAAAAGCACATCCACCCACGGCGTCATGTCGGCGCGGCCGACGAAGGGCTTCAGGCGCGACCGCATCCGCGGCATGTGCGGCATTTCCACCATTTTACGCGCCTTTCCCGGCCGCCCGGAGCTGCTTCAGGTAGTTGATCATTTCGCGCGAAGCCTTTTCCATGTCCAGCAGAATGTCGTTGAGCCGGCTCAACAGATAATTGTACCCCGCGTAGCACGGAATCGCCACCGCCAGCCCCGCCGCCGTGGTGATCAGCGCCATGTTGATCGAGCCCGAAAGCTGCGGCGACGACAGATAGACGCTGTCGGTGTCGTGGATCACCTGAAACGCCCCCATCATCCCCAGCACCGTTCCCAAAAGGCCCAGCAGCGGCGCCAGATAGCCGATCGTCCCCAGCAGCACCAGATAGCGCTCCAGCTTCGGGACTTCTTCGAGATTGGCCTCCTCGACGACGCGTTCGAGATCGGTCTCGCCGCGTCCGTAGGCCGAAATGGTCGCCGAAAGCACCCGCGCCGCCGGACCCGGCGCATGGTCGCACAAGGTCACCGCCTCGACGATGCCGTCGCGCTCCAGCAGGTTGCTCAGCCCTTTGAGCAGCTCCCGGATGTCGATCTGCTCGCGGTGAAACTGAAACCATTTGGTGACGAAAACCCACATCGCAATCAGACTCAGCGCCAGGATCACCCACATCACCGCGCCGCCGTCAGACATCATTTTCCAGAACAACATCGCTCAAACCCTTCAATTATTGCTTCGCGCTTCAAATCCGGAAACGGTTGCGCACCATTGTTTCCAGTTCGCGAAAATCTTCGCCCGAATCGAGCCGGAGCTCCCGCATCACGCCGATCAGCGCCAACGCCTGGCGCGCCCGCTCCTGCCCTCCGAGATTCAAACACACTTTGATCGCGGCGTATCCGCCGCGCGCCACCCAGGGCGCCCCCGAAATCCGGCCGGCGCTCTCCAGCTCGGCGGCCGCGCCGTACAGCAGTTGATTGTACATCTCCAGCGCCTCCTCCGGCTCCTCGCCGGCCTCGCAGGCCCGGCCCAGCCGGCACAACGTCTGCGCCCGCATCGCCGCCGGCAGATCCTCGTGCGTCAGCAGCTCCCGGTATATCTCCCGCGCCATCGCCAGCTCCTCGGCGCGGCGGGTGGCGGCATAGATCTGATAGGCGCAGTCGGCGATCCGCCCCTCGGCCGCCCAATGAAACACCGCGTCGCCCTTGCCCGCCAGGGCCGTGCGATAGGCCTGGCGCGCCTCCTCGAATTTGGCGTCGCGGCTCAACAGATCGCCGGTCAGGAACCACGCCTGCGCCGCCAGCGGATCGTCGGGATAGTCCCGGCCCAGGCGCGCCAGCAGCTCCAGCGTCCCGGCGACATCCTCGTCGCACAGCAGCTGCGCCTGGTCGTACCACACCGCGGGCAGCCGTTTGGGCGCGGCGGTGCGGTAAAAATCGGCCATCTCGGCCAGTCCCGCCTGAGCCATCTCCCTGGCGCCGACGCCCTTGAGATAATCGACGTGCCAGAACAAGGCGTCGGCGGTGCGGTCGCTGTCGGGATAATCGCTCTTCAGCAGTTCCAGATTGCGGTCCATCGTCTCCGGCATGTCGGCGTAGCAGGCGGCGCGAACCGCCTGATAGAGCGCCAGCGCCGCCAGTTCCGCGGGCGGCGTCTCCGGCGCCAGCGGCATCCGGTCGGGTTCGTCGGCGGCGACGTTTTGCCGGGCCAGCCGGGCCGCCTCCTCGAACCACTGCGTGGCCCGGCGGTAGTCTCCGCTCCGCCACGCCAGCTCCGCCGCCAGATAACGCGAATCGGCCGCCGGGCCGGAGGCCGGAAATTCTTTCGCGCCGAGATCGTAAGCCGCCATGGCGTCGGCGTTCCTGCCGAGCTTGTCCAGCAGCATGCCGCGATAGTAATAGCCCGCCGCGCGCAGCCGGTCCGACGCCTCGTTCATGGCGGACAGCGTGGTCGCCATGCCGAGCGCGGCGCTCCATTCCCCGAGTTCGAGGTACGAACGCAGCGCCCAGTAATACGAACGCTGCCGGTATTGCCCCGGCTCCGTCGTCAGGCGGGTGAAATCCGCCGCCGCGCCGGCATGGTCGCCGGCGGCGAAACGGTGTTCGGCCAGCAGGAACTCGGCCTCCTGGCGCTCGTCTGCCCCGGCCGAGCGGTCGCGCAGCAGTTCGAGAATCCGCGACACGTCGCCGTCGCGGCGGCGGGCGCGGTAAATGCGCGCCGCCTCTTTGGCCGCCAGCCGCCAGTCGGCGGCGGCCAGGTTGGCGTCGGCGAGCAGCGATTCGTATTCGGCCAGCGCGTCGTCCTCGCGCTTCATGCTCATCAGCAGGCGCGGACGCGACAGGCGCATCTCCGATTCGCCCGCGACGCCGGGGAACAAAGCCAGATATTTGTCGGTCGCCTGCAGGGCTTCTTCGAGCTCGCCGGCGGCGATCAGGGCGTTGATGGTCCGCCGCGCGGCGATTTCCTGCCATTCGGCGTTGGAGGCGCTGGCGAAGGCGTCGCGCCAGTAGGCGACCGCCTCGGCCGGGCGGCGGTTTTTCAGGTGGTTTTCGGCGGCCGAAGTGGCGATTTCGTAACGCAGGTCGTCGGCGGCGCCGGGTTCGACCGGCGGCAGCTTGGCGTATGCGGCGTCGAATTCGTCGTAACGCTCCTCGGCGAGCAGCGCCAGCAGCCGCAATTCCTCCAGGCTGCGGCGCAGCCCGTCGGAGGTCTTCGCGTCCCCGGAGAGCCGGGCGATGGTTTCCCGCGCGGCGGTCAGGTCGCCGCCCTTGAGTCCGGCGTAGATTTTTTTAACCGCCGCTTCGTCGCGCCAGAAGTCGTCGCCGGCGGTTTTTTCGAGCGCGGCGTAGATTTCGGCCGCCTCGGCGTATTTGCCCAGCGCCAGTTTGACCCGGCCCTGTTCGCTCAGCAATTGCCGGGCGAAAGATTCCGGCATCGGGCCGGCGCCGGCGGCGAGCTCGTCGAAGATCGCTTCGGCCTCGCGCGGCTGCCGCCGGAGCAGCGCCAGCTCGCCCTCCAGGAAACGCCGCAGCCTTTGGTCGGCGGCGCTGTCCCGGTCGCCGAATTCGGCGATCAATTGTTCGAGGCGGTCGGCTTCGGCGAAGCGCAGGGCGCAGGCGGCCAGGCCGCGCAGCGCCTGGCCGCGCCAGACGGGGTTGGCCTCCAGCTCCGACCGGGCCTTCAGGGTGCGGAAAGCACGCCAGGCGCCGTCGTAGTCGCCGGCGGCAAAGGCCCGCTCGCCGATGCCGAGTTCGGTCGGCGCCGGCGGCTGAAGCTCCGTTTCGGCGCCGAAGGCGATTCCGCCGGCGCAGAAACAGAAAGCGATGATGCGGCAAAGCCTGTTCATAGTGGCAAACGGAGTTATTCCGCGGCGGGGGCGTCGCCGGGCTCGACCTCCGCCACCTTGTCGGCGGCGCCGGCGTCGCCGGCGACCTTCTCGCGCACCTTGGCCATGATCCGCTCCTGGAGTTCGGGATTGGAGTCGAGCAGCGTCTTGGTCTGCTCCCGGCCCTGTCCGAGCTGTTCGCCGTCGAAGCTGAACCACGAACCGCGCTTCTCGACGATGCCGAGGTTGGCGGCGACGTCGAGGATCGAGCCGGAGCGCGAAATGCCTTCGGAGTAGTTGATGTCGAATTCGGCGACCCGGAAGGGCGGCGCCATCTTGTTTTTGATCACCTTGACCCGGGTGCGGTTGCCGACGATCTGGCCCGCCGGGTCCTTGAGGACGTTGATCTTGCGGATGTCGAGGCGGATCGAGGCGTAGAATTTCAACGCGTTGCCGCCGGTGGTGGTTTCGGGGTTGCCGAACATCACCCCGATCTTTTCGCGGATCTGGTTGGTGAAAATGACGCAGGTGCGGCTGCGGGCGGCGGCGCCGGTCAGCTTGCGCAGCGCCTGCGACATCAGCCGCGCCTGCAAGCCCATGTGCGAATCGCCCATCTGGCCTTCGATTGCCGCCTTGGGCACCACGGCGGCCACCGAGTCGATCACCAGCACGTCGATCGCGTTGCTGCGGATCAGGGTGTCGGCGATGTTCAGCGCGTCTTCGCCGCAGTCGGGCTGCGAAATCAGGAGATTGTCGGTGTCGACCCCGATCTTGCGGGCGTAGCCGGGATCGATGGCGTGCTCGGCGTCGATGATGGCGCAGGTGCCGCCGGCCTTCTGGGCATTGGCGATGACGTGGAGGCACAAGGTGGTTTTGCCCGAGGATTCCGGACCGAAGATCTCGACGATGCGGCCGCGCGGCACGCCGTGGATGCCGAGCGCGATGTCCAGCTCCAGCGAACCGGTCGAAATCGTCGCCACGTCGGCGAGGGCGCGGGTGTCGCCGAGGCGCATGATCGAACCCTTGCCGAAGGATTTTTCGATCTGCCCGATCGCCGCTTTGAGATTGGCGGCGCGTTCGGCGTCGACGTTGACTTCCTGATTATTCTTTTTGGCCTCGGCCATGATATACTCCTGAGTTGTGGTTAAATATCGAGATCCTTGACGCCGGCGGCGTGCAATTCAATGTAGGCGCGGCGCGGCTCGACCACATCGCCCATCAGCAGCGAGAACATCCGTTCGGCCTCGACGGCGTCTTCCATGGTCACCCGGATCATCTTGCGGGTCTTGGGGTCCATGGTGGTTTCCCAGAGCTGGTCGGGGTTCATTTCACCGAGACCCTTGTAGCGCTGGATGGCGATGCCCTTGCGGCCGTTCTTTTTGACCGCCTCGAAGAGGCCTTCGAGCGAATAGACCGGCTCGTCGGATTCCTCGGCCCCGGAAACCCGGAAAATCGGCAGCTCCGCCTTGTGATAGACGCGTTCGCCCGGCATGCCGAGCTCGGCGATCTGGGCGGCCAGCGAGTCGCAGATCGGGGTTTCAAAAATTTCCACCGGATCGATCAGGCCGGCTTCGACCGCGTTGGCCGGCGCGGTGCCGTCCTCGCGGGTCGCGGTCGCCGGATCGAAGGCGAGGCGCTCCTCGGCCGAACGGATCAGCTCGTCGCGCTCGTCGTCGCCGTAGACATAGGTGCGAAGCATCGTCCCGTCGGTTTCGCGCACCGCAACCAGCGCGGTCGGGAAGCGCCCGTCGCGCGACAGCTCGAAGTATTCCAACGGGTCGATCCCCTGCCGCCGGAGTCCCGACGCGGCGTGGAGGAACTGGCGGAAGACGTCGACCAGCTTGCGGACCTGATCGAGCGGCACCTCGTGGCCGCCGGCATCGACCACCTTGAGCTCCTCGAAGCCGAGCCCGAGCAGGAAGTTGTCCAGCTTTTCCTCGGTGTCGATGTACTCTTCGCGGTTGCGGCTGCGGCTGACCTTGAACAGAGGCGGATTGGCGATGTAGATGTGGCCGGCTTCGATCAGCGGGCGCATCTGGCGGAAGAAGAAAGTCAACAGCAGCGTCCGGATGTGCGAGCCGTCGACGTCGGCGTCGGTCATGATGACGATGCGGTGGTAACGCAATTTTTCGAGGTTGAAATTCTCCTCCCCGATGCCGCAGCCGACGGCGGTGAACAACGCCTGGATTTCGGCGTTGGCCAGCACCTTGTCGAGGCGCGCTTTTTCGACGTTGAGCAGCTTGCCGCGGATCGGCATGATCGCCTGGAACGCCGAATCGCGGCCCTGTTTGGCCGAGCCGCCGGCGGAATCGCCCTCGACGATGTAGATTTCGCACAGCGCCGGATCGCGGCTGGAACAGTCGGCGAGCTTGCCGGGCAGGCTGAAGCCCTCCAGCGCGCCCTTGCGCTGCACCAGCTCGCGCGCCTTGCGGGCGGCTTCGCGGGCGCGGCTGGCGGTCATCGCCTGCATCGCGATCCCCTTGGCCGAGGCCGGATGCTCTTCAAAATAAGTGGCGAGTTCGTCGTTGATCACCGATTCGACGATGCCGCGCACCTCGCTGTTGCCGAGCTTGGTCTTGGTCTGGCCCTCGAACTGGGGGTCGGGGACCTTGACCGAAACCACCGCCGACAGGCCTTCGCGGGTGTCGCTGCCGGTCATCGCCTTGTCGTTTTTGAGCGCGCCCTTGGCGTAGGCGTTGATGGTGCGGGTCAGCGCGGTCTGAAACCCGGTCAGGTGGGTGCCGCCCTCGATGGTGTTGATGGTGTTGGTGTAGCTGAAGACGTTTTCGGTGAAGCCGTCGTTGTACTGCATCGCGACTTCGACGTCGATGTTGTCGCGTTCGCGGTGGAAGTAGATGACGTCGGAGTGCAGCAGCTGCTTGTTCTGATTCATCATGCTGACGAACTGCTGGATGCCGCCGGCGTAGTGGAAGACCTCGACCCGCGGCGCGTCCCCCTCTTCAACCCGCTCGTCGATCAGCGTGATGGTGATGCCGCGGTTCAGGAACGCCAGCTCGCGCAGCCGGTTGGCCAGAATGTCCCAGACGTAGAGAATCTCGGCGAAAATCTGGCTGTCGGGCTTGAAAGTCACCCGGGTGCCGCGCTGCGTGGTCGGCCCGGCTTCGCGCAGCGGATCGCTGGTGACGCCGCGGGCGAAGCGGATGCGGTGGATGATGCCGTCGCGGTGAACGTCCACCTCAAGCCATTCGGAGAGCGCGTTGACGCAGGAAACGCCGACGCCGTGCAGACCGCCGGAAACCTTGTACGAATTGTGGTCGAACTTGCCGCCGGCGTGAAGCACGGTCAGCACCACTTCGACCGCCGGCTTGCCCTCGGTGGGATGCATGTCCACCGGGATGCCGCGCCCGTTGTCGACCACGGTGATCGAATTGTCCGGATGGATGATCACTTTGATATTGTCGGCGAAGCCGGCCAGCGCCTCGTCGATCGAGTTGTCGACCACCTCGTAGACCAGGTGATGCAGCCCGCGCTGGCTCGTGTCGCCGATGTACATCGACGGGCGTTTGCGTACCGCCTCCAGCCCCTCGAGTACGGTTATTTTGCTGGCGCTGTAGTCGCTTTCCCGCGGGGCGCCGGATTCGGTGATCGTATCGTCGGACATATCTATACGCTCCTGTGATTAAACGGAACAATATACACTCCCTTGCACCATTTTTCAAACCCGGCAAGGGAAATAAAACACTTGCATTTTTTAAATGATGTGCTATATTAGTTTGAAGTTCAAACTAATTCGGGAACGGGTTGATTTTGCGGAAGATCGAGATTGCCGGAGAATTGGAGAAGACGCTGCGGCGGCTGACCGCGATCCGCTTGCGGGCGGCGGCGGACTACCGCCGCGCCAACGCGGTCGGCGACTTTATGGCGGACTTGAGCGTGCGTCAGGCGGAGCTTCTGCGGCTGATCGCCGATTTGGCGCCGTGTTCGCTGTCGCAGGTCGCGGCGGCGGGCGGGGTGACCAAGGGGTCGGCTTCGGTGGCGGTCAAGACGCTGGTCCGCAAGGGCTTTCTGCGAATGAACCGTCATCCCGGGGACCGGCGGACGCTGGTCATCGAGCTCGACGCCGGCATTCGGGGGCATCTCGAACGCATCGACGGCGAATTCAACGCGCGGCTGGCCGAAGCCTGGTCGCGCTGCGACGAACTGATTTTGGACGAACTGTACGAACATCTGTGTCTTTTGAACCGGGGAATGGAGTAATAAAATCATGTACGACGTCAAATCATCGCATGCGGAGGAATTCATCGACGACGCGGAGATCCGCGCCTCCGTCGCCTGGGCCGCCGGAAACCGTTCCGACCGCGCCCTGGCCGAAGCGATTCTGGGCAAGGCGCGTCTGGGGCGGGGCATCGACCACCGCGAGGCGCTGCTGCTGCTGGAGTGCGATATTCCGGAGGTCAACCGCGAAACCTACGCGTTGGCCAGGGAGCTCAAGCAGCGGCTTTACGGCAACCGCATCGTGATTTTCGCGCCGCTGTATTTGTCCAACTACTGCGTCAACGGCTGCGTCTACTGTCCTTTCCATTACGGCAACCGCGCCATGCCGCGCAAGAAGCTCACCCAGGAGGAAATCCGCCGCGAAGTGATTGCGCTGCAGGACATGGGCCACAAGCGTCTGGCGTTGGAGACCGGCGAGGACCCGGTCAACTGTCCGATTGAATACGTGCTTGAGAGCATTCGGACCATTTATTCGATCAAGCACAAAAACGGCGCCATCCGCCGGGTCAACGTCAACATTGCGGCGACCACGGTTGAAAACTACCGCAAGCTCAAGGATGCCGGCATCGGCACCTACATCCTCTTTCAGGAAACCTACCACAAGCAGAACTATGAAATGCTTCATCCGACCGGTCCCAAGCACAATTACGCCTGGCACACCGAGGCGATGGACCGGGCGATGGCCGGCGGCGTCGACGACGTCGGGCTCGGGGTGTTGTTCGGCTTGAACATGTACCGCTACGATTTCGCCGGCCTCTTGATGCATGCCGAGCATCTTGAGGCGGCCAGGGGGGTTGGGCCTCACACCATCAGCGTGCCGCGCATCCGCCCGGCCGACGACGTTGATCCGGGGCAATTTTCCGACGCGATTTCGGATGAGGTGTTCGAAAAAATCGTTGCGGTGCTGCGCATTGCGGCGCCTTATACCGGATTGATCGTATCGACCCGCGAATCTCAAAAGGTGCGTGAGCGGGTGTTGGAGTTGGGGGTTTCGCAGCTTTCGGGCGGTTCCTGCACCACGGTCGGCGGTTATGCCGAGCGGCCTGCCGACGACAGCGCCGCCCAGTTTGAAATCAGCGACAACCGTACTCTCGACGAAGTGGTGGACTGGCTGGTGGGGCTCGGGTACATTCCGAGTTTTTGTACGGCCTGTTACCGTGAGGGCCGTACCGGCGACCGTTTCATGCAGCTGGTCAAATCCGGGCAGATCGCCAATTGTTGTCTGCCCAATGCTTTGATGACGCTCAAGGAGTATTTGGAGGACTATGCCGGGCCGGAGACCAGGGCGAGGGGGGAGAAGTTGATTGAGCGGGAGCTGGAGGGGATTCCCAATGACCGGGTGCGGGAGGTGGCGCGGGAGCATTTGGCGGAGCTCGACGCCGGAAAGCGCGACTTCCGGTTCTGAAAAATAAAAAAACCGATGTGACCCCAAAAGTTTGGACGGTTTAGCTTGAACAGGAATGAGTCCGGTATTGAATCGGACTCATTCCTCATTTTGGGGGAAATAAGAGCGCTTTGATCGCGGTGGCGGCGCACGCCACGCCAAACGCCGCCGGCACCGGCGCCACACTCCCGATCACACTGGCCTTCATCCCCGGCTCCTCCGCCGGCACGATCGACCCCGGCAATAACGGCTCCGGCGAAAAAATCACCTCCACGCCACTCGCCACGCCATGACGGCGCAACCGCGAACGCACCGCCCGCGCCAAAGCGCAATTCCAGGTTTCGGAAATGTCGCAACGACGCACCTGCAACGGATCAAGGCGCCCTCCGGAACCCATCGAACTGATCAGCGGACGCCCGAGGCGCAGACATTCGAGAATGAAGTGAACCTTGCTGGCCAGCGTATCGATCGCCTCGACCACGTAGTCGCAAGGCCGTTCCAATAACCGCCCCGCATCCTCCGGACCAATGAACTCCGCCACCGCGTCGACCTCCAGCTCCGGATTGATGTCGAGCAGCCGGCGACGCCACGCCTCGGCCTTGAACTCGCCGACAGTGCCGGTCAACGCAATCAATTGGCGGTTGCGGTTGCTCGATTCAATCACGTCCCCGTCGACAACCGTCAGATGGCCCACCCCGGAACGCGCCAGAATCTCCGCCGCATAACCGCCGACGCCGCCAAGCCCCAAAACCAGCACCCGCGACCGGCGCAACCGCTCCACCCCGCCGTCGCCAAGCGCCAGGCGGGTGCGCGCGGTAAATTCACTTTCAGTCGGCGTCATAGGGAGCCTCGTCCTCGGCCACCCCGCGCTTGTCGCGGAGATCGCGGTAGAGGATGCTGCGGCATTCGTTGCGCGAAACCAGCAGATGGTCGAGAAACCGGATGCGGTGCAGCTCGGCGGACTGCTTGAGCATCCGCGTCAATTGTTCGTCCTCGGACGAAGGCTGGCAAACCCCCGAAGGATGATTGTGGATCGCGATCAACCCCGAGGCATGACGCTCGATACAGGTACGGATGATGTTGCGCAAATAAACGTTGGCATGATCGACCGTTCCCTCGAGGATTTCGTAGTGCAGCACGTGATTGTGACTGTTGAGGTAGATGGTCATGAAGTTTTCATAGGAGGCGCCGCCGATCTTCATCCGGGCGAAAGCCGCCGCGTCGCGGTGCCCGGAAATGGTTTCGCGATCCCGCAGCCGCGCCTCCAGATAGTCGGCGCCGAGACCGCGGATCAACCGCAGCAGCACCGAAGCATTTTCCCCGATGCCGTCGACCTCTTCAAGCTCCCAGCGGTTGGCCTCCAACACCCCGGCCAGATCGCCGAAACGCGCCAGCAGACGCTTGGCGTGCGGCTTGACGTCGCAGCGGGGAATGGCGTAGGTCAATAAAAGCTCCAGCTTTTCATGGTCGAGCAAGCCCGCCAGGCCGGTCCGGTTGTAACGCTCACGCAGCCGCAGCCGATGCCCGCCGGCGCCGGGATCCTGAGCTTTCGCCATCAGCCGCGCTCCAGAACCGTGAAAATTTCAAAGTGGGCGCTCCGCGGGAACATGTTGACCATCCGCGCCTGCGCCAGCCGGAACCCGCCCTTGACCAGGTCGCCGGCGTCGCGGACCAGGGTCGCCGGATTGCACGATACGTAAATCAGACGCCTGACGCCGGCCTCGACGATCGCGCGCCGCGCCCTGGCCGTCAGCCCGGTACGGGGCGGATCGACCAGCACCACCGGCGGAACCGGCCGCTCCGCCAGATATTCGACCAGCCATTCACCGGCGTCGGCTTCGTGGATTTGGCCCGGATCGCCGCCGTACGTGGAAACGTTGTGCCGCGCCGCCTCCACCGCCTCCGGGTCCGATTCGACGCCGGCCGCCGCCGGCACCCCGGCCGCCAGCGCCGCGCAGGCGAAAAACCCGCTGCCGCAGTAAACGTCGAGCAGCTCCGCCGCATTGCAGCTTTTGAGGTATTCGCCGACCAGTTGCCACAACGCGCGCATTCCGGCCGGATTGACCTGGAAGAAACTGCCGCGCGGCACCGCGAAAACCCCTCCCGGCACCGCTTCGGTCAGCCACGGATCGTCCTTCCCCGGCCGGTTGCGCCAGCAAAGGGCGCCGTCGGCCTCGGTATGGCGCAGCGTCAGCTCCATCCGGTCATGCAGAGAATGAAAAAATCCCGGATCGGCGCGCAGCTCCGCCAGCAACGCATTGAGCGACGGATGCGCCAGCAGACATTCCGGAATATCGGTGACCGAACGGTTGTCGTCGCCGACGTAACCGAGACGCGGATCGCCGCCGGATTTGGCGGTGTGAAGCACGATCTTGTTGCGGTACCCGAGCTCGGGCTCCGGCGCGATGAACTCTCCCGGAACCTCGGCGGAAGCGCTCAATGGACGCAGGAATTCGCGCAACTGGCGGTTTTTGAGCTTGCATTCGCCCTCGTAGGAGATGTGGCCGTAGACACAGCCCATGCAGACCCCGTGGAACCGGCAGGCGGGACGGACGCGATGGGGAGATGCCTCCAGCAGCTCGACGACCCGGCCGCGCGCGAAATCGCGCTTGGCGTGAGTGATGGCGACCGCCGCCGCCTCGCCCGGAATGGTTCCGGGCACAAAAAGCACCCGGCCATCGGGCCGCGCCAGGCCGTCGCCGCCGAAGACCGTCTTTTCGATCCGCACCCGGACCACATCGCCGATTTTGATATTTCGATTATCCATGCCCATAATGTAGCACGAAAGCGGCAATTTCAAAGGCTTTTCATGAAAAAAAGGCCGACTCGGGGATGACAGATGCGACTTCATGCTGTATAGTATCGGAATGTTGTGTATCAAAAACAAACTTCCCGTGAGGTGATGCCATGACTGTTCCCTTGTTGGACCTGACCGCCCAGTACCAGCCCATGCGCGATGAAATCATGCGCGAAATCGCCGAATTGTGCGATTCCCAGCGTTTCATCCTCGGCGCCAAGGTCGAAAAATTCGAGGAAGAGCTCGCCGCCTACTGCGGGACCAAATATGCGTGCGGCCTCACTTCGGGCTCGGACGCGCTGATCATCGCGCTGATGGTCGAAGACATCAAGCACGGCGACGAAGTGATCACCACGCCCTTCACCTTCTTCGCCACCGTCGGCGCCATCGCCCGGGTCGGCGCGAAGCCGGTCTTCGTCGACATCG
>JAVBSD010000036.1:0-4939 GCA_031547325.1 Victivallaceae bacterium
CGAACAGTACGCGGAGATGGCCCGCCGTTCCGGACAGGCTTCCGAAAAGGTCCGCCTGTGTTCCCAGGCGGTGGGATTCATGCTCAATGCGGCCAACGGACTCGCGGAAACCGACCCGGAATACCGACACGCCTGCCGGGACCTGCTGCGCCTGCAGGAGGAGCTCCGCCTGCTGGGATACCAACTGAAGCTGCCGGAGCACATCACCGACTTTGAGGCGGCCGGGATTCGGATGTTTCAGGCCATGATCGAGCAGAGGCGTTACCAGGCGGCGCTGGCGGCGATCGATCAGGAATTGGAACGCCCGGATTCCGCCCTGCCGCGCCAGTCGCTCCTGGTGCTGCAAATCCTGGCGCTGACCGGGGCGGCCGATTATGCCGGCGCCGCGACCGTGAGCGGGACGCTGATGCCCGAACAGCTCTCGGAGGGCGATTTCGCTTCGCTCTGCCGCGCCGCCCGCACGGCCGGCGATGGTCAGGCGGCGAGCGAAGCCCTGGCCATCGCCGCCATGGCTCTGCAATTTCCTTCGACCCGACACCCGGATTACCCCGGAGCGCTGCATCTGGCGGCCCGGCTGGCGCTCGACCTCGACCGTCCCGGGGAAGCGGCCGGCTATTTCCGCCGGTATGGCGAAACCGTGACCGATCCGGCCATCCGCGGCCAGGTATTGCTGAATGCGGCGCTCTGTTACTATCGTCACGGCGATTTCGACGCGGTTCGGGAGCTGGTTCCGCGGGAATCGGACAACGCTTCCGCGGAGTGCGCCGCGTCGCTGGTCATGCTGGGCGCCCAGGCGGCGCTGCGGCTTGATGACCCGGCCGCGGCGCAGAGCGAACTCGAAGAATACCGGCAATCGGGGCGGGTTCCGGAAAATCAGCGCCGGCAATTCCTGTATCTGACCGCCGTCAGCGCGCTGCGCAACCGGGACCGGCCCCAAGCAGCGGTTTATCTGCGCCGCCATCTCGACGACTTTCCCGACGCGGCGGAAAGCCTCGACTGCGCCTGGAAACTGCTGGAGCTTTACCGGGAATTGCCGGACGACGGCGCGCTTCAGCAATTGGCGGACGCCGTCATACCGCACCGCCGCGACAGTCCGGAAGCATTGGCGCTGATCCATGAACTGGCCATGCTCAGGCTGCAAATCCCGGGTGCGGCCCCGGCGGCGGACAGCTTCCGGGGGTACGCCGCCGGCCCCCTGGTGCCGGAACAGCTTCTGCGGCTCCTGACCGCCCTCGGAGACGCGGCCTATGCCGCCGCCGGCGACGACGCGTTGCGGATGGCGGCGGCGATCGCGTCGGGCGAGAGGCTGCCGCCCCTTTCCGACGATCCGGTCGTCCGGGAAATTCATGTCCGCCGCCTGGAGCTCCTGGTCGCGCTGCGTGAATTCGCCGCAGCACTCGAACTCGCCGACGCCCTGCTGACCATGCCGGATCAGTATCGTTACTTCACGGTGAAAACGCTCAGGGCGATTTCCCGCTGCGGCCTGGGCGATTTCGCCGGCGCCCGAACCGATTGCCGCGAAGTCATCGCCCACGCCGATTCCTCCGACAGCCGAACGGCGAATCTGGTGATCGCCGAATCCTGGCGGGCGGAACGGGAATACGGCAAAGCCATCGCGGCCGCGTGGGTCGCGGTGCCGCCCGGCAACCTCGGCCGGCTGGGCGAAGCCGATCGCAAAACCGTCGTCGACGCCCTGGAGTTGATCGTCTTCTGCGCGGGGGAAATTTCAAGCGGCGCCGACCGTGAGGACGCCGCTCTGCTGCTGCGGCAGCTTCGCTGATCAGCCGCCGTGAAGCATTTTCAGGTTGGTCAGACCGAGGAGAGCGCATTCCGAAAGGACGAAAACCAGATCCCGGTGCCTGGAGTCCGGATCGCAGTGGATCAGGATTTCCACATCGGGCTGCAGGCGCGCGTAACGCCGCATCAGCGCGAGGAACTCCTCCGGTGCGAGAGGCCCGCCGTTGACGCTCAGAAAATCGGGTCCGTCGGAACCGCCGATCTCCACCTGCAGCGTATCGCCGAGCTCCGGCTGCCCGCCGCCGGAGAGCGGCAAGCCGGCTTCCAGCAGCGTCATTTCCACATAGCCCGACATGGTTACCAGGAAAAAGATCAAGAGCAGAAAGACGACGTCGGTCATCGCCGACATGCTCTGGCTGCCGTCCCCGTCCGCCGCGCGCCTGATTTTCATCGTTCTTCTCCGATCAGCGCGCTGATCCTGACGTCGCGGAACCCGGCGGCGGCGGCGGCCTCCAGCACCGGCGCAATCACCCGGTGCCGGGCTTCGCCGTCGCCGTTCAGCACCAGAATCCGGACGCCGGCGGCGAATTCCTGCTCCAGGAGCGAGGGCAACGCCGATCCGACCTCCGGAGCGGCCAGCTCCCGATACCCCATGACCACGGCGCCGTCGGCGTGAATGTTCAGCACCAACCGTTCCGGCGGCATCGAATTCGCCGCCACGCCGGCGGAAACCGACGGCAGCATCACGCTGCTGTCGATCTGGGCGTCGTCGAAGTTGGCGGTGACCACGAAGAAAATGATCAGCAGAAAGACGATATCGATCATGCTGGACAATGACGCTCCGGCCAGATTCAAAGGCGATTTGGGCTGCCGGCAACGCATGGTCACTCCTCCGGAAACGAAGTCAACAGGCCGCTGATTTTTCCGGTCACTTCCTCAAGGCGTTCTTCGAGGCGGTTGCGCGCCATCACGGCGGCGGCGATCGTCGGCACGGCAATCAGCAGTCCGGCGGCGGTGGTGTACAACGCCTGGGAAATGGAAATGGCCAGAATGGAGGCCTTTTCCGGCCCCATGGCCGTGCCGAGCCCCAGGAAGGCGCTGACCATGCCGGTCACCGTCCCCAACAGCCCCAGCATCGGCGCGATATTGCCGCACAAAACCAGGATGTTCAATTGCCGCTGCAGGGCGTTGCCCCGGGCTTCGATCGCCGCCCGGGCCGCGTCTTCGCGTCCTTGCGCGCCCAGCCGGAAAGCGTTGAAAACGGCGGCGAGGGTGTGGCCGAAAAGTGTGCTCCGGTCATTGGCGGCCAGCGTGTAGGCGGCGTCCAGGTCGCCGGCTTCACAGTGCCGCAGTATCTGCGTTTCCCCGGCCGGATCGACGAAATTCTTTCGGCGCAGCTCCCGAAACAGTTTCAAACACACCGTCACCGACGCGGTGCTGGTGACGAACAGCAGAATCCAGATCAGCAGATTGACGAAGCCGCTGTCGAAAACAATCTGATAGAACATGATCTTCCTTTCCCGGCCGGGGTTTATACCAATAAGCAATCTAAGGGTTAGTAACCCGCCGCCGGTATTGTGGAGCGGGAATTTGGTTTGATGAACTTGCCGCTACCAGAGGGTTCGGCAACGAATCAAGCCGGATTCCAGCCCGCAAGACCAAGGCGGGTACAAGCTTTATGATTGCGAATTGGTATTAATTGACTTTGAACGAGACGCCGGTCAATTCATACTCGACGGGTTCTCCGTTTACGCTGAAAGCGCCTTTCAGCGACACCGAATATTTCGAGCGGTCCGCCAACAGGAACCATTCGTTCAATTCGACGGTGTCAGTATGAATCGTCCCCGGCGAAACTGTTTTGACAACGCTTTGAGGAGCAGGAGAGTCCAGGATGTTCCGGGCGTGCTCGCTCAACATGACCTCCTCGCCGGTGCCGCGGTCGATGACCCGCCAGGAGAAGCTCCGCATCGGGTCGGCTTCCTCCACCGTGATCTCCGATGCGGTTTGATTCCGCACCCTCAGGGTCAGTTTCATGTCGTCTCCCGGCGCGTAGACGGTCCGGTTCATGGAAGCCGTGATTTTGACGCCGTTTTTGAGAGCGACGACCGCCGTCGGATGATCCTTGTTCTGTTCGTACAGCGCGGACAGCAGCTCGAGCTTGCGCTCCCACCGGTGTTTTTCCCGCGGCGACAGGAGATCGCCGGCGACGACTTCCCGCAGCCAGCCGACGGCGTCTTCTTCATCCGCCAGGGCCAGGTATAACGAGATAAAGCCGCTTCTGGCCACCTCGGCCTCGGGAAAGCCCGACAAGGTTGAAAACCGGTCGCGGATCGTTTCAAGAAGCAAGACGACGTCGCGCGGATGCCGCTGCAGCATGGCAACGAATTCCGGAGAATTACCGGCACTGAACACGAATATCAACTTGACCGGATCGTCCCGATAGGATCCATCCTCCATGGTTTCCAGCAGCAGATTCCGGGCTTTTTCCGGGTCGCCGTCGCGCAGCGCGGCGGCCGCCTGCCGGACGCGCCGTTGGGCATACTCCTCACTGAAGCGTGCCAAGCGCTCCAGCAGCACTTGGTTTTGCGGATCGTCTGGCGCCTCCAGGAGCTCCCGGCGCCAGGCCCCGGCAACTTCGTCGCCGTCGACTTGGGCCATCGCCAGAATGACGACGGCCATGCCGAGCGTCTCCATAATATTCCGGTCCTCTTTGGAATACTCCGAAGCGTCTTTTTGGGCAAGATCCGCATATTTCACCGAGTCATGTTTCTGCAAATAACCGATCAGGAAACGGAGAAATTCGCCGGAATCTCCGCCGAAAAATTCCTGAAACCGATGATTTTCCCACGCCTCGTCGACCTCGCGTCCGAAAGCTTTTTTCGCCTGAACATCCTCTCCGGCAAAGATCGCGATCGCCTCTGAATTGTCCGAAGAGGGCGCGGCGGTCACGGATGGTTCATTTTCAATGCTGAAGGTCAGACCTTCGACCTCGAAGGAAACCCATTCCTTCTCCGGATTTTCATATTTCCCCTTCAGCGAAACAACATATTCGGAGGCCGCGGAAAGGTCGAAGGACTCTGAAAGACTGATCCGATCGTTGAATGGCCTGTCTTTCGCCAATTTCGTAATCATTCGACTCATCGTGGCTGGATTGAACCGCAGCTCTCCCTTCTCGGTTAGCGGGACGGCTTCTTGTTTGGCT
>JAVBSD010000297.1:0-3051 GCA_031547325.1 Victivallaceae bacterium
CGGCCGTTTCCGCCGCGGCAAGAAATGCAATTGCGGCTGCGACGGAGCCGGGGATGTTGCGCGGCCGGACCCGCTGTGCAGCTGTTCCGACTGCCCCGGCGCCAAAGACGGGGACGGCAAAAAGCAGTCCTGAGGTGATGATGCGGATTGGGACATCGGTGTTGCTGCTGCTGGCGGCGGCCTGCTTCGCCCTGGCGGGGGAGGAGGCGTCCGAGCCGGTCCGGAGTGTCGCGCCGAACGACTTCGTGCAATTGAGCGAGGTCGGGCATTCGGGGGCGATCTGCCTGGTTTCCGCGGAGCCGGAGCGTTTCGAGCTGGCTTTGCATCTCTGCCGCGACGGCGTCAACGTCGAGGTGGTTGACCGGAAGCGGCCGGAGAAGGAGGGTTTTCGCTGGTATGAGGCGGGCGGGTCTTTTCCGGACGGTCCTGGGGTGGTGTTCGACGGGCGTTTCGACGATCTGTCGATTGTGGTGCGCGACACCGCCGGAACCGGCGATTTCGCCGCCGCCAAGCTGCAAGTGGTGGTATTGCTCGGCGAAGAATCGCTGGCTTTGCCGGTGACGCCGAAGGAAAAAGTCAGCGAATGCGTGGTGGGCCACATCATCTCCGAGGGCGGCGGCGATTATTCCGTCTTCAATCTGTCGATGGGGTCGATTCCGGCGGTGGCGGAGGAGGAAGAAGAAGAGGTCCCGGAAATTCCGGAGCTTGACACTGGAAGTTCGGTCGAGTGGTCCGATGGCCGCACGGTATCGCCGTTGCGTTTCGAATTGATTGTTTCCGACGGTTCGACGGCGGAGCTGGCGGTATTGCTAGCCGGGGAGGGTGGCCTCAAAACTTTTGTTCCGGGTTCGCCGGCGTCCGCGGGGTTGAGTTTTGGCGACGCGGGGGCGGTTCATCCGCGGGCGGTGACGGTCAATGCCGATGGTGATTTCGAAGCTTTATATTTTTGTGCCGCGATGCCGGAGGGGGGCGAGTTTGCCGCCGGCGATGAATTGGTTTTGCGGGCGTCGCCGCTTGATCCGGCGCTGCGTTGTGATGTTCCGGTGGTGGTGGAGGCGGGGTCGTCGATGACGGTCGTGGCGGTGTTGGATCGGCCTCGGGCGGGGAGGCTGCGTTTGACCGCGGTGAATCGCCCCGTAAAATAATTTTTTGGCTTTCGCTGGTGACGTACAGCTTGTGGGGTGCGCATCGGCTTCGCGGCGGCCCTGTTTTATTTTGGTTTTTTATTTTTCGCGACGGTCCGGCGGTCGACGCCGAGCCTCGCCGCCGCCTCGCTGTCGCTCCCCGACATCCCGCGCACATGCCGGCAATATTCGCGGATCACCTCCTCCAACGCCAAATCGCCGCGCCGCGCCCGCTCCAGCCAATCCTCCGGTCCCTCCGCCCGCGCCGGATGATAGGTGCGGCGAATCAATAAATTGCGCAAGCATTGCTCAAGCTCCCGGACATTCCCCGGCCAGGCATAACGGCTGCCGAGATGCTCCTCGATCCACGCCGCCGCCTCGACACAGAAGCTTTCCGCCTCATCCTCCCCGATCAGCCGCGCAGTCGAAAGCCGGATCATCTTTTCCAGCTCCACCCGCCGCCCGTCGAGAATCCGCCGCAACGGCACCGTGACAATCATGTCGGCACATAAACGGTAGTAAAGATCCTCCCGGAACCGCCCCGCGGCAATGGCCCCGGATAAATCACGGTTGGTCGCCGCCAGAATCTTGCCCCGGAACTCACGCTCCTCATTGTCGCCAAGCCGCCGGAAACGCCGGTTTTGAAGGATGCGCAGCAGCTTGACCTGCGTTTCCGGCGTGATTTCGCCGATTTCATCGAGAAACACCGTTCCGTATTCGGAACAGTTTTCCAGATACCCCGCCCGGTCCTCCAACGCCCCCGTGAACGCCCCCTTGCGGTGGCCGAAAAGCTCCGATTCCAGCAGCGTCGCCGGCATCGCCGACAGATGCAGCGGATGGAAACATTCCTTGTAGTCACAGGCGAAACGCTGCGTCGCCGGATCGAACGGAATGTACTGGGAAAACGCAATCGCCCGCGCCACCACCTCTTTGCCGGTGCCGGATTCCCCGGTAATCAGCGTGGTGATGTTGTTCATCCGGTCGAAGAGCGCCCGGTTGTAACGTTCGAGATTCCAACTGAAAATCGACTGCCAGACCGCCGCGCGCAACTCGCCCGCCGCCTCGGTGCCGCCGATCAGAAATTCGAAAATATGATGGAAGGCCCGGTGAATCTGAAAGAAAATCGCCAGCGTCCGCTCCACGCTGTAGTAGTGGAACGCGTCGCCCGCCCGCTTCAGGTAATGATTGAAATCCGCCTCGAAGTCGCGGTATTGCGGGAAATGAGTCGAATCCGGCCGCGACAACAGCCTGACCAGCGGCTCGCGGTAGGATTCGAACAGATGATACATCACGATGTACCAGTAGAGCTGCCATTCGTCGGCTCCCGCCTTGAGCTCCCGCCGGTCCAGCCGGGCGCGCAATTTGTCCGCCCATTCCCGCGCGATCAGATGCAGCCGCTCGACGTTGTCGCGGCCCGCGTCGGCCTGGACGTTGCGGTTCCACACCGTTCCGTCGTCCTGGTAGTCGCTGCCGAGCAGGCGCTTTTCCAGCTCGAAACGCTCCGGCGCGAAGGGGTTGGCGTAGATCAGCGACCCGATCTCGCGCGCATAAGCCAATTCCGATTTTTCCAGAAGCGCCATGATAAATAATATATACGGTGTACATAAAATGCGCAAGCGGCGTACGTGAAATGTATGGTTTTTTCGGCAATCGGTGTTTGCTCCCGCTCAAAAAAAAACTGGCACGCCATTTGCATACGATATGGCGTCGCCGCAATGACGGCGCGAAAAGGAGATGAACGAATGAAAAAAATTGCCGCAATACTGATTGTCACGCTGACCGCCGCGGCGGTTTGGGCCGCCCCCGGCCGGGTTGCCGATGACGCGATCCGTCCGCCCGCCGCCGAACGCGGCCCGGTGGCGAATGACGCCGGACGTTTCAACTGGTCGGGCATCGCCCTCGCGGTGATCGCGATCACCGCCGCGGC
>JAVBSD010000298.1:0-5213 GCA_031547325.1 Victivallaceae bacterium
TCGTGATCCGCATCGCGGCCGGCCTTCAACGCCTTGAAGAGGCGGATCAGGTCGCGGGTGCTGCCCCAGGTGAACCACACCGTGGTCACCGCGCCGATCAGCACCGACAGAGGCAGCGAGTACCACTTCCACAAGGCGAACCAGGTTTCCTCGGTCCAGACGCCGAACCCGACGTTCCAAACCACCTGGACCAGGAAGAAGGCGAAGCCGTACATGGTGTAGATGAACACACTCCACGCCAGAATCCGGTCGCCCTTGGAGTATTCCTCGGTGATGCCGAGGATGCTCTTCCAGTTGAAGCGCTTCTTCTGCTCGGCCTCGACCACGTCCTGGTCGGCGGTTTCGGAGATGAAGTGTTCGAGGTTGTACTTGCCGCGGTGCAGCATCTTCTCCAGGTTGAACGGCTTGCGGCAGGTCAACAGCGACACGACAACATAGCTGCCCAGCGCCAGCAGCATGCCGATCATGTAAATTTCCTGCGAGGTGATCGGGAACTTGCGCGAGAAGACCTCGTGGGAAACCTCCCAGTTGACGATCTGGCTACCGCTGCCGAACGACTCCAGGGAGCTGCGGAAGGCCTCCAGCGCTTCGGGGAAATTGTTCAACAGATAAGGATAAATGTCCTGCTCCCACCCCTGGGGAATGAAGAAGCCCAGGAGACCGACGATCAGACCGATGGTCATGGCGCAGAAGGCGCCCGCCGAGGTGCCGCGCCGCCAGTACAATCCGCCGAGGATGGCCGAACCGGCGCCGGCCAGATACAACGTCCCGGTCGCCGCGAAGAACATCAGAATGAAGTCGATTTGACCGAAGAAGTAACTGAAGATCCAGGCGAAAACCGCGATGCCGGCGATCGAGAAACGCAACATCCACATCTGGGTGCGCACCTTGATCGGACGGTTGTAGATCGGCAGCACCACGTCCTGGATGAAAATGGTGCCCCAGCTGTGCAAGTAGGTGGTGTCGGTGCTGACCATCATGAAAAACATCAGCGCGCAGAAGATTCCGGTGATCCCGATCGGCAGGATATTGCGCAGCGCAATCGGCACCAGCATCTGGTTGCGGAGGGTTTCGGTGGTCTGCAGCGTGGCTTCGTTGATGCGGCTGGTCAGTTCGAGATCGACCAACCCGGCCTTGTCGGCGAAAGCCGGAGCGTTCATCCAGGTGTAGGCGGCGATGACCAGCAGCATGATCATCAGCGAAGTGAAACCGGCGCGCCAGCTGCCGAGCACGCTGGCCATCTTCTGCTCATGCGGGTTGATCGCCGAGGCCAGGTAGCCCTGGGAGCCGAGCCAGGCGTTGCGGGAATAGACCGCGCCGAACATGCCGATGAAAATATACAGCAGGTTGAACTCGGTGAGCCCCCCGACGTTGAAGGGGTTGAAGAAGCTCTGCCCGATCGGCCGGCCGAGCATCGCCGTCTGGACGTCCGCCAGACTGAAGGCGCAGAGGATGAAAACCACGATCGCGGTATAGCCGAAATAGGCGTAGATGCCCTGGGCGCAGTCGGTCACCATGGTGGTCAGCTGGCCGCCCATCATCACGATGACCAGCGCGATCGCCAGGAAAACTCCCATCAGGAAGCCGAAGGTGTCGATGGTCACCGGACCGAGCATGAAGTAATGCGGCAGACCGCAGTAGTAGATCATGAAGCGGCCCGCGACGGCGGGGAAAAGCGCGTAGTTGATCGTACCGGAGGCGAAAGCGAGGAACCCGGCGTAAATACGGAATCCGCGGTTGTAGCGGATTTCGAAGAACTGCGCCATGGTCATCACGCGGGTTTCGCGGTAGCGGTAAATGACGAAACCGGTCAAGGTCATCGCCAGGGTGACCAGCACCATCACGTTGCCCCAGAAGCCGATGGCCCATCCGGATTTGTATTGCATCTCGAACATCGCGACGATCGAGATCAGCCCCATTCCGGCGGTCCCGTCGGCCACGGTCAACAAATAGCGGCCGGCTTTACGGCCGGCCGCCAGGAAGTCGGCGACGCTGCGCACGAAGCGCTGGGCCATGACACCGATTACAATCACTGCCACAAGTGGAACCGCCACCATTGCCCAGTCCAACCAGTGCATTGCTTGCACAGTCACTTCGTCGATTTGCATTCCCCGCTCCCTTGGTTGTGTTGCCGTTATATCTCAAATATAAATCATCAAAACATGATACGCAGTCCCGGTCAGACCGGCCCTGTCGACGTTACAATCAGTGTGTACTATAAAACTGCATTCTCGAAATTACAAGCATCAAAATTGAAATTTTTAGAGGAAAGGCCCTCCTCAAACCACGATTCCGACCAGAATTGAAGCCGAACGCAACGGCGTATTTTAAGGATTAACGTCCGCGGCGGGGAAATATTTTGCGGCTTCCGGCGATTTTTTTGCCGAATTACCTCCGCGGCCGATTGCGTCCGGCGACTTGTGACGTTATATTACGGTACGTTTTTTCAATATAACACACCGCCCCGGGAGGAACCATGATCGACGAATTGGAAGTCCAGAGCTACGAAAACGACCTCAACAGCCTCGACGGCGCGGTGCGCCGCAACGCCATCGCCGAACTGCGCGAGCTTGACCGCACCCGCAAAGTGCGCGTCGAAGAGCCGGGCGAATGGCACAACATGCACTGCCACACCTTCTTTTCCTACAACGGCTGGGGTTTTTCGCCGAGCCGGGTGGCCTGGCTGGCCAAACGCTCCGGGTGGTTCGCCGCCGGCATCGTCGACTTCGACGTCCTCGACGGCGTCGAAGAATTCCTCCAGGCGGCGGCGCAGCTCAACCTGCGCGCTTCGGCCGGAATGGAAACCCGGGTTTATATCGACGCGCTCAAGGACGCCGAAATCAACTCCCCCGGCGAACCCGGCGTGGCCTATCATATGGGCGTCGGCTTCACCTCGGACCAGGTCCCGGCCGCCCAGCGCGAATTCGCCGAACAGCTCCGCGCCACCGCCGCCGGCCGCACCCGCAAGATCGTCGAACTGGTCAACCCGGCGCTGCCGGAGATCGCCCTCGACTTCGACGCCGACGCCGGCGGTCTGACGCCCAGGGGCAACGTCACCGAACGCCACGTCTGCGAAGCCTACCGCCGCAAGGCCGAAAGCGTCTACGCCGACCGGGCGGCCCGCGCCGCCTACTGGTCCGGCAAGCTCGGCCTGGCGCCGCAGGAGATCGCCGCCATCGTCGACAACCCCGCCAAACTCGAAGCCGCGATCCGCGCCAAAATGATGAAAAAAGGCGGCCCCGGCTACATCCCCGCCGATCCGAAGAGCTTCCCGGAACTCGCGGCCATGAACCGCTTCACCGCCGCCTGCGGCGCGATCCCCTCGATCGCCTGGCTCAACGGCCTCTCCGCCGGCGAAGCCGATCCCGGCAAACTGCTCGATTTGCACCTGAGCCACGGCGTGGCGATGGTCAATTTCGTCCCCGACCGCAATTGGAACGTCTCCGATCCGGCCAAATCGCAGCAGCTGGTCAACGAAATGGAAAAACTGCTCGCCGCCGCCGCCGAACGCGACCTGCCGGTGATGGTCGGCACCGAAATGAACGCGCCCGGCCTCAAGCTGGTCGACGACTTCGACGCCCCGGCGCTGATTGCCCACCTGCCGCAGTTCGTCGAAGGCGCGGCGATCGCCCACGCCCACACGCTGCTGGCGCCGCACGGCAAGGGCTATTTGAGCGATTGGGCGAAACACGCCTTCGCCAATGTCAAAGCCAAAAACACCTGGTTCGCCCGTTTCGGAGTCCGGGTCAAGCCGGCCGACTTCGCCCAGGTCAAAGCCGCGCTGCCCGACTGCCCCGCTGAAATCGAAGCCGTTTTCGGAGAGTGATCCCCATGCCGGAGCCCCGCAGTTTGGAAACCGTCGTCGTGCTCGACTTCGGTTCGCAGTACAGCCAGCTGATCGCCCGCCGCATCCGCGAAGCCCAGGTCTACAGCAAAATCCTGCCCTGGAACACGCCGGCGGCCCGCATCCGCGAAGAAGCCCCCATGGGCGTCATCCTGTCGGGCGGCCCGGCCAGCGTCTACGAGCCCAACGCGCCGAAGTGCGATCCCGCCATCTTCGAACTCGGCGTCCCGGTGCTCGGCATCTGCTACGGACTGCATCTGATGATCCACAGCCTCGGCGGTTCGGTGGTTCCCGGAGCGGCCCGAGAATACGGCAAGGCGACGATGACCATTCTCAACAATTCGTCGCTCTTTGCCGGCCTGGCCGGCGACATTCAGGTGTGGATGTCCCACGGCGACAAGGTTTCGGCGCCGCCCGAAGGCGGCTTCAAGGTCCTGGCCAGCTCCCCCAACACCGAATACTGCGCCATCGCCTGGGAGGAGCGCCGCCTCTACGCCATCCAGTTCCACCCCGAGGTGGTCCACACCCCGCAGGGAAAAACCATCATCGGCAACTTCTGCCACCGCATCTGCGGCTGCTCCGGCAACTGGACGATGGCCGGCTTCATCGAGGAGAGCCTCAGGGAAATCCGCGATCACGTAGGCGACGAACGGGTCATCCTCGGCCTCTCCGGCGGCGTCGATTCCAGCGTCGCGGCGGCGCTGATCCACCGGGCGATCGGCCGCCGGCTGACCTGTATTTTCGTCAACAACGGGTTGCTGCGCCTCAACGAAGCGGAACGGGTGCAGGAGCTCTTCGGCCGCAATTTCGAGATGGACCTGATCTACGTCGACGCGACCGACCGTTTTCTCGACAAACTGGCCGGCGTGAGCGACCCGGAAACCAAGCGCAAGGTCATCGGCAACGAGTTCGTCCGGGTCTTCGACGACGCGGCGGCGGGGATCGCCAACGCCACCTTTCTGGCCCAGGGAACCACCTATCCCGACGTGATCGAATCGGTGCCGATCGACGGCAATCCGGCGGCATTGATCAAAAGCCACCACAATGTCGGCGGCCTCCCCGAGGATATGAAGTTCAAGCTGCTCGAACCCCTGGCGCAACTGTTCAAGGACGAAGTGCGCGAGGTCGGCCGCCAGCTCGGGTTGCCCGAGGACGTGGTGATGCGCCAGCCTTTCCCCGGCCCCGGCCTGGCGGTGCGCCACATCGGCGCGGTCAGCCCCGAAACGCTGCGGATGCTGCGCGAAGCCGACGCCATCGTCGTCGACGAAATCAAAAAGGCCGGGCTGTACTACAAAACCTGGCAGACCTTCGCGGTCTTCCTGCCGGTGCGTTCGGTCGGGGTGATGGGCGACGGCCGCACCTACGATTA
>JAVBSD010000143.1:0-3860 GCA_031547325.1 Victivallaceae bacterium
CGCCGCCGATGGCGAGGCCGTAGGCGATGCCGAGCAAGGCGAATTGCGAGTTGGAATAATAGACGATCAGCGCCCACGCGGCGGCGGCCGCCGCGCCCGTCGCCAGGGCGGCCGCGACGGCGATGCCGAACCGGGAGCCGCGGCGCGGGTTTGCGCCGGGGCCGGCGGAGGCTTCGCCGCCGGGGATGATGAATTCGGCGCCGCAGTCGGGGCAGTCGGCGGTCATTCCGGCGGTGGCCGGATCGGCCGTCATTTCCCGGCCGCATCCCGGGCAGTGGATGGCGAAACCCATAGGAATCCTCCGTGATTATTTGAAGAACACCGCCGCGCCGGTGAGGATCAATTGCGAGGCCAGCGAAGCCAGGACCAGCGCGGTGATTTTGCTCAGGATCTGAATGCCCTTGCGGCGCAGGACCCGTTCCAGGACGTTGCTGAAGTAGAGCATCGCTCCCAGGGCCGCGACCGCGGTCAGCAATCCGCCGAGGATCGCCGCCTGCTGGGTCATGGTGAAATCGCGCGTCGAAGCGCTCATCACCATCAAGGTCCCGATGGTGCCGGGCCCGATGGTGTAGGGCAGCGCCAGCGGCACCACCGAGATGTCGCCGTCGGGGTCGAGGTCGTTGCCTTTGGTGCTGCCGGAGATCAGCTGGATGCTGCTCCGGAGCAGGATGATGCCGGCGCCGACCTGAAAGGCCGCCAACGTGATGCCCATCAGCCCGAAGATCCATTCGCCGAAGAAATAGACGATCACCGCGATGGCGGCGACCGCCAGCGTCACCTTTACCGCCAGCCGTTTCCGGATCTCCGGCGTGCTGTTTTCGGTGGTCGCGATGAACACCGACAGGACGAAAAAGGGCGTCACCAGGAAGAAAATCTTCCAGAACACCGCGATGAACGAATATTCGGACATGCCGGCCTCCTCAGGCCAGCCAGGCCGGGGCGAAGCGGCCCGCTTCGTAGAGCGCGTTCATCGCGCCGGCGATGCCGGCGTACGACCCGATTTCGCGGCGGAGTTCGCTCGGCGCGATTTCGCAGGCGGCCAGGGTTTCCGGCCAGCAGTAGGCGGGCAGGTACTTGAGCACCGGCTCCATGAACAGATCGCCCGCCGCCCAGGCCAGGGTGCCGAGGATCAGCTTTTCCGGATTGAAGGTGTTGATGATGGTGCCGAAGGCGCGGGCGTTGCGGCGGCACATCTCGTCCCACAGTTTGGTCGCGTAGCCGTCGCCGGCGCGCACCGCTTTTTCCAGGGCCAGCAGGTCGACGTTCTCGAGCTTGCCCTCTTCGGCGAAGCGGACGACCGCGGCGCCGGGGACCAGGGCGAGTTCCTCCTGCATGCGCTGGGCCAGCGCCCGGCCGCCGCAGTAGGCTTCGTAGCAGCCTTTGAGCCCGCAGTTGCAGAGGCGGCCGTTGTCTTCCATGACGGTGTGGCCGATTTCGCCGGCGAGGTAGCCTTTGCCCTGGATCAGGTGGCCGTGGGCGATGACGCCGGCGCCGATGCCGGTGGACATGGTCAGGTAGACCATGTCTTTGACGCCCCGGCCGGCGCCGAAGAACCATTCGGCCAGCGCGCCGCAGTTGGCGTCGTTTTCGAAGAAGCCGTCCAGCTTCAGGTCGTTCTGCAGAAATTCCTTGATCCGGACGTTGCGCCAGTGCGGATTGTTCGGCGGCGCGGTCATGATCCCGTTGGGGATGTCGGCCGGACTCGGGCTGGAAATGCCGAAGGCGGCGATGGCTTCGAGCGGGATTCCGGCCTCCGCGGCCAGCCGGCGGGCGGTGGCCGCCAGCTCGGGCAGAATCACCTCGGGTTTGGTGTTGCGGTTCTCGATCCGGGCCGAGCCGAGAATCCGTCCGTCGCTGTCGCCGAGCGCGGTCGCGATCTTGGTCCCGCCGATGTCGTACCCGAGAAAATACAGAGTCTCCCGCGCCATGTCATACCCTCTTTTTTTTATTGAAAATTGTCGCTGAAAGCATTCGAAAAATAACGGAATACTGCTATCTTATAATATAGGTGCGTCTTTGCTGTTTTTCACCTCCAAAACTTTGCTCGAAGGGGTTTTTTCATGAATTTCATTTATCCGGTCCTGGCCGAGGCGTCGCCGGGGGTGGTGTATGCTTTCGCGGTCAGCGACCTGGTCGGAAAACTGATCGTCGTGGTGCTGCTGGTGATTTCGGTGTGGGCCTGGTGGGTGATGGTCGACAAGGGCCTGGGGCTCTTCCGCGCCGTCAAGATGTCCGGGCGCTTCCTGCATTCCTTCACCACCCGGGAAAATATCGTCGGCGCGCTCCAGGAGGCGCAGCATCTGCCGTGTCCGCTGAGCTCGATTTACATGGTCGGGCTGGAAAAGCTGCTCTCGTGTTACTTCGACAGCCCGGAGCAGGCGGCGCGCTTCATCGGCCGGATCGGCGTCAATCCGGCCAGCGCCGGCATGGGCGGCGAAGCCGCGCCCGAACAACGCCGGCTCTCCGGCTCCCAGATCGAGGCGATCCAGACGGTGATGGAGCGCGAGGTGTCGAGCCAGATCATGAAATTCGAGGAGGGCGTCCCCGCGTTGGGGACGGTGGTGTCGCTGGCGCCGTTTCTGGGGCTGCTCGGCACGGTGTGGGGGGTGATGATGGCCTTCTGCGCCGTCGCCATCGCCGGCAAGCCGGACTTCGCGGCGCTGGCCCCCGGCGTCTCCGGGGCGCTGCTGACCACCGTGGCCGGGCTGTTCGTGGCGATTCCGTCGCTGCTCGGCTACAACTGGCTGGTCAAGGCGAGCCGCAAGCTGACCGTCTACATGGACAACTTCACCGAGGATTTCATGGCCAAGGTCAAGAACGAACAACTGTCGACCGCTTCGGCCCGGCGGCCCGGCGACAGGGCGGAGTAATCCGGCCATGGCCAGACGCCGTTCACGTTCGCAGCTGGATGCGATGGATCAGATCAACATCACTCCGTTGCTCGACCTGACCTTCCTGCTGCTGATCGTCTTCATGATTTCGATGCCGCTGATGCAGTTCAGTTTGGACATCTCCTCGCCGGAGGTCAACGCCAGCCCGCCGCCGGAGGAGCATTCCTACGAGGTCGGACTCAACCGCGACGGCGAAATCGTCTTTCGGAACGCGGTGATCTCCAAAGAAGCGCTGCTGCGCGAGCTGACCCGCATCTTCGGCTCCGACCCCGAAGCGATCGTGCTGCTGAACGGTGACGAATCGCGCGCTTACGGCGACGTCATCGGCCTGTATCGGATGATCCGCAACGCCGGATTTACGAGCATCAAGCTGATTACCCGGCCGGAATAACCGGCACAGGAGGGCATATGGCGACATCGGCCTGTATCGACAGAGCGAATTACGAGGAGATCCTCTTCCATCGCCGGAAGCGGCCTTTGGTGGAGGAGCGGACGCGCCGCAAGCTCTTCCAGGGCGTGGTGCTGGGGCATCTGCTGACGTTGGCGGTGCCGATGTCGATCGGCATTTTGATCGGAATGTGGGAGTCCGAGAAGCAGCAGCGCATCGTCGTCGAAATTTACGATCCGGGCTTTTCCGCGCCGGCCGCGACCTCCCCGGGACCGACTCTGCCCGGACCGCCCGCGCCGCCGACGCCGAATGTGCCGGCTCCGCCCACGCCTCCGGCGCCGAATGTGCCGGCTCCGCCCACGCCTCCGGCGCCGCGGGTCCCGGCTCCGCCCGCGCCTTCGGCGCCGCGGGTCCCGACTCCGCCGGTTCCGGCCGTCGCTCCGACCCCGCCGCGGAACGCCACTCCCGCTCCGACCCCGCCGCGGAACGCCACTCCCGCTCCGACCCCGCCGCGGAACGCCACTCCCGCTCCGCCCCGCAACAACGTCCACAACGACAATTGGTCGGCGAACAACCTCAAC
>JAVBSD010000012.1:0-5476 GCA_031547325.1 Victivallaceae bacterium
TGTAGCGGTTGCCGTGAAAGGAGAAGCCCTCCGCCACATAGACGCTGCCGGTGTCGGTGAAGTTGCAGACCATGGACATGCCGCAGAATTCGCCGCCGAACCGGTTGCCCAGCAAGTAAAGCTTGCCGTAGTTGTCGAACCAGCGCAGATGATCGCCCCAACCGCAGTCGGCGGGATATTTCCCGGAATCCTCGCGCCCGTTTTCGATTTTGGTGCGCGGCAGAATCGGCACGGTCAGCAGATGGTGGGCAAATAGATCGCCGGCCAGGTTGGCGATGACCCCGGCATCCTGGAGCATGGCGTCATTGTAGATCCAACTGGTGTCCAGCTCCTTATGGGCCAGGTCGCCGGTCAGCGCGCGCATGGAGATGAAACGGCTGCGGGTGATGCGCAACCGCGAGCCGTCCTCCGGCGCGGTCCGGTTGGCGGAGACCGACGCGGCCTTCTGGTCGTAGAAGGTGCAGTGGTCGAAGAGATATTCGCCGTCGACCGGCGCGGCGATCTCCACCGCCGCCGTCCCGTTGACGAAGCCGAGGTTCTCCCAGACGTTGCGGCGGTTGCCGTCGGCCTTGAAGATCGGCATGTCGACGCCCGGCGTCAGGACGAACAGATTGGAGCCGATGCCGGCCAGTCGCAGATTGTCGGGGATCGCGACGGTGCGCGACAGCCGGACCGTTCCCGGAGAAAAGAAGACCGTCGCCGGAGCGCGTTCGGCCGCCGCCCGGAAGAGCTTTTCCAGCGCTTCGGTCTGGTCGGCCGAAGCGTCGACGCCCACGCCGTAGTCGGCGGCGTACAGCACCTCCGGAAAAGCCGCGGCCGGATCGCCGAACGAAAATTCCACCGGAGCCACCCGGGCCGCGGCACGCACCTCTTCCGCAATCGGGAATTGGTTGTAGACGTAGGCGCCGTAGCTCAATTGCGTGTCGATGTTGGCGGAACAATCCGAAACGCCGATGCGGAAGGAGGCCGCCGGAGCGAGATGCTTGTAATAACGGATTCTGGCGTCGAAATCGCCCTGGGTCAGCTCGCGGTCGCAGGCGACCGCGCGCACCGGTTTCCCCGAGGGGTCGACGACGTTGCGGATCGACAGAATATTGGGGTGGGTTTCTTCGGCCAGGCTGACGATGGCGTTTTCCGGCGACCCGGCGCTCTTGATCCGGCTGTCCGCGACCCGGATGATGCTGGAGATGTAACCGGGTTTGACGTTGGAGCGCACCAGGCACCAGCCGTCGCCGGCGGTGTCGAAATCGCAGTCGTCGACGAAGAGCAGCGCCTTGGATTCGCAGGTGACCGAGAGGTCCATCCAATAAGGATGCTGCTGCGGGTCGCCGCCGGAACCATAGCCCCGGACCCGGCTGAAATAAACCTGGTTTTTGAGGTCGAAGACCGCGCCCGCCTGGTCGGCCGGGGTGGTCACGACCGAATCGCGCATGATCGCCAGGTCGCAGGAGATGTCCAGAACTTTGCGGCAGTTGCGGAAATCCGAACGGCTGATGTCGAGCAGGGTCGAATTCCAGAATTCCCAGGTGCCGGGCGCATTGGCGGCGAGCGTCGGCATCCCGCCGGACCAGCTCACTTGCCACGGCGCAACCAGCTTGCTGTCGGGCCCCGCCGGGGTGCGGCAGCGGATGGCCGCGCCGGTCGAGTCCTCGAAACGGCAGGAGTCGATGTGGAGCGTCGACATGTCGAAGTTGTTGGTCCACAGCTCCAGTTGGGTGGCGCCGCCGCGGAAGGCGAGGTTGCGGACAAAAAGCCGCATCACGCGGTTGAGGTACAGAATATCGGCGGCCGGGTCGGCCTGGACGATGGTGGCGCCGGGCTCGCCGGTCAGCGCCAGTTTGCGCGACTGGCTGCTTTCCGGCGGATAGACCAGCGTCCGGGAGATCCGGTATTCGCCGGCCGGGAAGTACACTTCGCCGAAGCCGCCGTCGCCGCCCCAGCCGCCCCAGGCGCCGTTCATGGTGCCGGCCATGACGAAGGTTTCGGCGGCCGCCGCCGCGTTCAGCGCCCGCTGGATCGCGTCGGTGTCGTCGGCGGAACCGTTGCCGACTGCGCCGAAGTCGCGGACGTCGTACCGTCCCGCCGGCGCGGCGGCCGCGATCGCGGCCGCCGCGGACAGGAGAAACAGGGAAGCAAGAAACTTACGCATGGATGTTCAGAGCTCGGGGTTCTGGTAGCCGCCGATCAAGCCGGAAATGAATTTGCCCTTCGGGTCCTTGACATTTTCCACGTGACCGTCCATCCACAGGTTGTTGCTGGAGGTATTGTGCGGATCGCTGATGTGCGCCCAGGGGGATCCGGACCAGGTGAAGAAGGTGCCGCCGCAGTTGCTTCCGGCGTTTTTGATTTCAGAAAGCAGGATCTTCCCCGAGGGATTGCGGACGTTGCCGGCCTTGGCGGTGTATTTGGCGCGGGCCGGGACGTATCCTTCGCCGGAGCCCAGGAAGCCGCGATTGTAGCCGTAGCAGATCCGGCCGAAGGCCCAGGGATCGGTGGCGTAGGCGGCGGTGGTGATGTCGTTCGGCTTGGAGCCGAAGGTCCCCCAGCCGGTCGGGCAGATCAGCAGCATCTGGGTGATATACTTGTCGTTGAAAAGCATCCAGGTCCAGTTGTAGCCCCACTCCTGACCGGCGTCGAAATCCTTCTGCCACGGAATGTACTGGTCGTTGTAGTCGCCGAGATACATGGTCATCGCCAGGCCGAGCTGCTTCATGTTGCTGACGCATTTGGCCGACTGCGCCGCCGCCCGGGCCTTGGAGAGCGCCGGCAGCAGCATGCTGGCCAGGATGGCGATGATGGCGATGACGACCAAAAGTTCAATCAAGGTGAATTTTTGATGCCGCATTTTCATTTTCATGGTCACTTTCCTTTTCTTTGGGGAGTTTCCGGAATGTTGGGTTTATGGTTGCGCGGCGCGGGGCCGGTGGAATCGCGCAGCACAACTTCGGCCTGGAGCTTGACCGGCTGCGGCGGAGCGGCCCAGTTGTGCTCGGTCAATTGTTCGCACAGCAGCCGGCAGCCGAGTACCGCCGCTTCGCGGTATTTCATATCGATCGAGGTCAGCCGGACCAGGGCGTGGTTGGCGTCGAGGGTGTTGTCCGAGCCGACCACCGAGATATCGTGCGGCACCCGGACGCCGAGTTCGCTGAGCCGGCGGATCAAGCCGATGGCGAAGATGTCGTTGGGGCATTCGACCGCGGTGACCTCCGGGCGTTGGCGGAGCAGCAGCTCGGCGCAGCGCGCGCCGTTGGCAAACATGTCTTCGGCCAGCGAGAAGCCGAAATGAAAGGACGATCCGGCGTCGTCGACGCCGTGGCTGCGCATGGTCTCCTCGATCGTCCGGTGGCTCGCCTGGTCGATGGGAGAGGGATTTTCAGGCCGGACGTGAACGATGTGGCGGTGTCCCTGGGCGATCAGCATTTCGGTGACGCCCCGGACCGCCCGGAGGTTGTCGATGTCGATCGGCAGCAGGCCCTCCTGGAACTTCAGGTCCTGGGGCACGCCGAAGACCGCCATCGGCCGGCCGCTTTTGAGGTAGTTTTCGAGCAGGTCGCCGACCGTTTCGTAATCGTAAAGCATCATCAGCATGGCGTCGGAATAACCCTTGCACGCGTATTCCAGCACCCGGCGCGCGCCGGAGGGATCGGAGGGCAGGTTCTGCCACAGGACCTGGTAGCCGCGATTTTCGCATTCGCTCTGGACCCGGGTGATGATTTCCAAGGTGGTGCGCTGCTCCAGCGGCATGATCGCCGAAATGATCCTGGTTTCGGCCGACTTGAGGCTGCGCGCCGAGGCGTTGGGCCGATAGCCCATTTCCACCGCCAGCGACAGGACCCGGGCGCGGGTCGCCGCGCTGATGCCGGAGGCCCCCCGGAGCGCCATGCTCACCGCCGAATGGGAGAGCTTCGCTTCTTTCGCTATGTCGTAGATCGTGATCGCCATGTTTCTTTATCGGTAAAGTTGCTGTCTGCGTATATTATAGCAAATCGAAATGAAAAAGTCAATAGGGGAAATGAAAAAAGTTCGAACTTTTCTTTATCGGTAAAGTTGCCGGGCGGGCGCGCCGCCGGAGCGGCGGAATGCGGGGTTTTTCGGGGGGGGCGGGTTTGCACTTCGGACATATTGGTGTATATTTACTGAAAGTACGCATCGTCAATACCGCTGAAAGGCCCGCACTTATGATGAAATTAACCGATGATATCGTCAAGGCGCTGCAGCGTGGAATCATCCGCCTCGGATCGGTGACCGAGTTGTCGCGCCGGACCGGGGTCAAAATCGAGACCATCAGCCGCTTCCTGACCCGAAAAACCCAGTCCGTCGGCAACGAGACCATGGAGAAGCTGGCGCCTTTCCTGATCGACCGCGACGATATGGCGCCGGAGCCGCCGCAGGTGATCGGCCCGGCCGCGCGCTGCGTCCACGACCTCGAACATCTGACCGGCGACGAGAAGATTCTGCTCGACGCCTTCAATGCGCTGCCGCAGGAGTTGGGGCAGACCAAATTGCTGGAAATCATCGACCTGGCTCAGGCCGAAGTGGAAAAGGCGCGCGCCCGGCTGTGACGCGGGCGCCAGGGAGGGATTCGGAATGAAAACAGTGTGTGCCGTTCTGGCCGTGTCGTTGGCCGCGTTGTGGGTTTCCGCCGCCGAGCTGCGGATCGCGGTGGTCAACCTTGAGGAGGTGGCCCGGAAGTATTACAAGACCACCATCGCCGAAGGTTTCATCTCGCTGCAGGAGCGCGAATTCCAGCAGCACGTCGCCCGCCTCAACGAGGAGCTGGCCAAGCTCGACGAGGAATACAAGGTGCTGCGCGATGCTTCGCAGAATGTGGCGCTCGACGCGATCGAGCGCGAGAGCAAGCGCCAGGAGGCCGAGAAGAAATCCCGCGAACTCATGTTCAAGCGCAGCGACATCGAAAATTACGGCAACGACCGGGTGCGCCAGCTGCGCGAGCTGATCACGACGCGCCGCGCCGAAATCTTCAAGGATATTTCCGAAGAGGTCCGCCGGGTGGCCACTCTTGAGGGGTACACGCTGGTGCTGGATTCTTCGGGCCGCGGTTCGGCCGAGGAGCTGCCGATGCTGCTCTATTTCAACGCTTCGCTCGACATCACCGAACGCATCATCGCCGAGCTGAACCGCGGAAATCAGCTGTCCGCGCCTCCGGCGAAGGAGCCCGCCGCAACTCAACCTTAGAACGAGGAGGGAATCGATATGAGCTACAAGGAAATCAGCGCCAGGGAAATCGCCGAGATGGTCGGCGGGCGTATCATCGGCAACCCCGATCGCGGCGTCACCGGCGTCGCCGACATCAAAAACGCCACCGCCGACCAGGCCAGCTTCATCGGCAACCGCAAATACCAGGCTCAGCTCGAACGCTCCAAGGGCGGCGTCGTCCTGGTCAGCAAGGACCTCGCCGACGAGCCGCTGAACGACCGCACTTTCGTGGTCTGCGACAATGTCGACCTGGCTTTCG
>JAVBSD010000481.1:0-2561 GCA_031547325.1 Victivallaceae bacterium
TCCGCCGGCACCGCGGTGCTGGGGCTCGGCAGCATCGGTCCCGAGGCCGGAATGCCGGTCATGGAGGGCAAAGCGGTGCTCTTCAAGCGTTTCGCCGACATCGACGCGATTCCGATCTGCCTCGGCAGGGTCGCCGGCGCCAACGGCAAGACCGATCCCGGGAAGCTGATCGAAACCGTCGAGCGCCTCGAACCGACCTTCGGCGGCATCAATCTCGAAGACATCGCCGCCCCGGCCTGCTTCGAAATCGAGACCACGCTCAAGCGCACCATGAACATCCCGGTCTTTCACGACGATCAGCACGGCACCGCGATCATTTCGCTGGCGGCGATTCTCAACGCCCTGAAGCTGGTCGGCAAGAAAATCGAAAACTGCCGCTTCGCGATCAACGGCGCCGGCGCCGCCGGCATTTCGTGCAGTGAATTCTACATCGCCGCCGGAGCGAAGCGGGAAAACTTCCTGCTCTGCGATTCCAAGGGCGTCATTCACGCCGGCCGCACCGACCTGACGACGGAAAAAGCGCGCTTCGCCGCCAAGACCGAGGCCCGCACCCTCGCCGACGCCCTGAAGGGCGCCGATGTCTTCCTCGGCCTTTCGGTCGGCAACTGCGTGACCCAGGAGATGGTGCGCTCGATGGCGCCCCGGGCGGTCATTTTCGCCATGGCCAACCCGACGCCGGAAATTCTGCCGTCGCTGGCCTGGGAAGCCGGCGCCGCGGTGGTCGGCACCGGACGCAGCGATTTCCCGAACCAGATCAACAACGTGCTCGGCTTCCCGGGCATCTTCCGCGGCGCGCTGGACGTGCTCGCCACCGACATCAACGAAGCGATGAAGCTCGCCGCCAGCCGGGCGCTGGCCGAGGTCGCCGCCGAAGCGGTGCCGCCGGAGGTGCTCAAGGAGCTCAAGGCCGCCTACCCCGCGGCCGCCAAAGAAGGCATGTTCGACGGCGCGAGTCCCCTGAAGCCCTCCTATGTCATTCCCAAGCCTTTCGACACCAGGGTGGTGCCGCGGGTGGCCCGTTACGTCGCGGAAGCGGCGATGCAGTGCGGCCTGGCCCGGATGATGATCGACGACCTCGACCGCTACGAAGAGGCCGTCCGCGAACGAATCAGTACGGCGCTCCACGCGCGCCAGGCGTAATCAATCCATGCAAGGAGACCGAGAAATGCATTTCCATATCGATCTGGCGGGCGACTGGCGCCTGCGCCGCGATGCCGAAAACGACGTGATTCCGGCGAAGATTCCCGGCGACAACTATTCGGCGCTGCTGGCCTCAGGCCGGATTCCCGATCCCTATTTCCGCCGCAACGAACTCGAAGTTCGCTCCCTGATGGAGTGCGACTGGGAATACAGCCGCGATTTCGAGGTTTCCGAAGCGCTGCTCCGGTGCGACAGCGTTTTCCTGAACGTCGAGAGCCTGGACACCTTCGGAACCGTCAGCGTCAACGGCGAACTCGCCGGCACCACCGAAAACCAGTTCCGCCGCTACCGTTTCGAGGTCAAAAAGCTGCTCCGGCCCGGCGCCAACCGCATCGCGGTCCGAATCAGTTCGCCGCAAAAAGAAGCGCTGGCGCTGGCGGAAAAACAGCCCTATCCGATTCCCTATATGTCCACTTGCTGCCACCTGCCCCACATCAACCTGATCCGCAAAGCGCAGTGCTCCGGCGGCTGGGACTGGGGCATCACGCTGCCGACTTCGGGCATCTACGGCGACATTTCGCTCACCGGCGTCAACACCGCGCGCATCGAGGAGCTCTACACCAGCCAGCGCCACTGCGGCGGCCGCTGCTCGGTGACGCTGTACGCCGACCTGGTTGCGGTGAAGCCGGGCAAGCTGCCGGTGACCTTCGAATTCAACGGCGAAACCCAAACCGTCGAAGCGGAAGTCAAGGAAGGCGTCTCCACCGTCGAGTGCGTCTTCGAGGCGACCGATCCGAAGCTGTGGTGGCCCAACGGCTACGGCGATCAGCCGCTCTATCCGGTCAGCGCCGCGACGCCGGAGATGAAGGTCGCGCGGCGCATCGGGCTGCGCAAGCTTGAAATCGTCAACGCCAAGGACGAAATCGGCGCTTCGATGATCATCCGGATCAATGACGTCGACATCTTCGCCAAGGGCGCCAACTGGATCCCGGCCGACGCCATGCCGGAGCGCCATACCCGCGAACGCTTCACCGCCCTGCTGGGCTCGGCGGCGGCGGCCAACATGAACATCATCCGGGTCTGGGGCGGCGGCGAATACGAAAACGACAGCTTCTACGACCTCTGCGACGAACTCGGCCTGCTGGTCTGGCACGACATGATGTTTTCCTGCGCGCTCTATCCGGCCGACGAGGAATTCATCGACAACGTCCGGGCCGAGACCGAATATCAGGTCAAACGGCTGCGCCACCGCGCCTGCCTGGCGCTGTGGTGCGGCGACAATGAAGTGATCGGAGCGATCGGCTGGTACGGCGAAGACAAGATCAAACGCGACCGCTGCCTGGTCAACTACGACCGGGTCAACCGCGAACTCGAACGCGCGGTCAAAAAGTGCGACCCGGAGCGGATTTTCTGGCCGAGTT
>JAVBSD010000278.1:0-4073 GCA_031547325.1 Victivallaceae bacterium
TCGTCGGTCGGCGCGCCGATCAGGATCATCACTTCGGGAGCCTGGCCCAGAATCCATTCGACCGCGACGTGGAAGTAGTCGCGGTCCTCGGAGCCGGCGATGTTGCGCCCGCCGGCCAGGGCGATGTATTCGTCGAGGAACGACCGCTTGCCGGCGGTGATCAACGGCGAATCCCAGACCAGAATCAGCGTGGCGGGATGCCCGGAATACTGTTCGGCCTCCTCCGTCAGAGCCCGGCGGCGGGCTTCGAAGTCGGCGATCATGGCGTCGGCGTTTTCGGCGGCGTCGAAAAGTTCGCCGAGCCGGCGCAGCGTTGCGGGATAATCGTCGAGCCGGTTGACCGGCAGGACTTCGACCGGAATGCCGAGTTTGGCGAAGCCTTCGGCGAGGCCTGGGTCCTGCAGCGTGTCGCCGATGATGACCGTCGGCGCCAGTTTGACGATGCGTTCGAAGACCGGGTTGGCGAAGTTGCCGGCCACCGGCAGCTCCAGCGCTTCGGCCGGATAATCGCAGGCCGACGAGCGGCCGACCAGCTGATCTCCCGCGCCCAGCGCGAAAACGATTTCGGTCAGCACCGGCGACAGCGAAACCGCCCGTTCGCCGGCGGCGAGCACGGCGGCGAAACAGACGAGCGGCAGGATGGATGATAATTTCACCGGCATGACATAATATAGCTTCGGAGGGCGGTTTTCGCAACCTTCCGGTTGCAATTTCTTCGGGGCGGTGTACAGTACTTGCCATTATGAGCGACTTGACTCTGATCATCTTCTGCATCACCTATCTCGGTCTGGCGGTGGGTTCGTTGCCGGGGCTGCGGCTCGACCGTACCGGGATCGCTTTCGTCGGCGGGGTGGCGATGCTGGTTTCCGGCGCGATTCCGCTCGGCAAGGCGGTGGCGGCGGTGAATTTTCAGGCGATTCTGCTGTTGTTCGCGCTGATGGTGATCGCCTCGCAGCTGCATTACGCCGGGTTCTACGGCAAAATCGCCGACGTGATCGGGCGGACGCTGCGGCGGCCGGCGGTGTTTCTGGCGCTCCTGATCGGCGCGTCGGGGCTGTTGTCGGGGATGCTGAGCAACAGCGTGGTCGGTTTCGCCTTCACTCCGGTGGTGGTGATTTCGCTGAAGAAGCGCGGCCTCAACCCGGTCCCGTTCCTGGTGGCGATGATCATGGCCTGCAACATCGGCGGCGGTTTGACCACCATCGGCAACGCCCAGAACGTGGTTCTGGCCCAGATGGCGGGGATCGATTTCGCCGGTTACCTGGGGTTTTCCGCGATTCCGGTGGCGCTGTCGCTGGCGGCGACCTGGCTGGTGGTGTGGCGGCTGGGGCGCGACCGTTTTCATTTGCCGGTGGTTCACCCCGATCCCGGCACCGAGGTGCTGCCTGATTCCGGGGATCATCCCTTCAACTGGTGGCGCACCGTCAAGGGCGTCGGCGCGATCCTGGCGGTCACGGTGTGTTTCTTCACGCCGCTGCCGCATTACCTGGTGGCCCTGGCGGCGGCGGCGCTGCTCTTGTGCAGCCGCCGGCTGGGCAGCAAACAGGTGCTGGCCGGGGTGGATATGCAGATTTTACTGTTGTTCATTTCGCTGTTCGTGCTGGTCGGCGCTTTCGTCGGGCAGGGGTGGGACCGGGCGCTGGCCGAATGGCTGGAGCACCGGAGCATCGACATCGATTCGCCGGTCCCGCTGGCGGTGGCCGGCGGAGTGCTGAGCAACCTGATCAGCAACGCCGCCGCGGTGCTGCTCCTGACCGGCATCATCGACTTCGCCGCCCGTCCCGAACTCGGCATGGTGCTGGCGCTCTCCAGCTCCATGGCCGGCAACTTCCTGCTGATCGGCAGCATGACCGCATTGATCGTGACCCAGACCGCGGCGACCTCGGGGGTGGTGATCGGGCTCCGGGAGTTCATGCGCTACAGCGTACCGACGGCGCTGGTCAGTTTTGTGGTGTTGATTGCGTGGATTCTTTGAGTCGGACGGTTGAAAACCGCCGGAACCGGAGATATATTAGCCCGCAAAGTCAATCAGGTTATCTTCCGGAAGGAACACGTTACATGCGCGATGTTTTCATCACCGGCCGCGGTCTGATCACTCCTCTGGGTGTCGGCCGCGCCGCCAATATCGCCGGCCTGCGCGAAGGGCGCAGCGGGATCGTCTTCGAGCCGAGGTTCGCCGAAAAACAGCTCGATTCCCGGGTTGCCGGACGGATTCCGGTTCCGGTGGAGTCGCCGATGCTCGACCGCAAGCAGCTGCGGTTCTGTCCGCCGACCGGGGTGTTGTCGGTGGTGGCGGTCGCCGAGGCGCTGGCGGAGGCGGGAATTCCGCTCGATTCGATCCGCAACCAGAGGATTCCGGTGATCGGCGGGGTCGCCGGAAGCCTGTTCGAAGAAGTCTTCAACAACGCCCACGATTATCTGATGCACGATCACAGCCTGCGCTACGTGTCGCCCTATGTGGTGCCGCGGGTGATGCCGTCGAGCGCGGTGTCGATCCTGTCGCTGATTTTCGGCTTCACCGGCGAGAGCTACGACGTCAGCGCCGCGTGTTCATCGAGCGCGCTGGCGGTCATGGTGGCGTCGCGGCTGATCCGTTCCGGCGTCTACGACATCGCCGTCGCCGGCGGCGCGGAGAGCCTCGACTGGGTGCAGGCGCTCGGCTTCACCGCCAGTCGCGCGCTGTCCAGGAATTTCAATGATTGCCCTGGCCAAGCCAGCCGGCCTTTCGACCGCGACCGCGATGGATTCGTGCTCGGGGAGGGGGCCGGTTACGTGGTGCTGGAATCCGCCCGGAGCGTCGCGGCGCGCGGCGCGCGGCCGATTTCCCGCATCGCCGGCTTCGGCTCCAACAGCAATGCCAAAGATATGGTGGTGCCGGATGTCGAATTCGGCGCCGAAGTGATGCGCACCGCGCTGGCGGACGCCGGATTGAACGCCGGCGACATCGGTTACGTCAATACCCACGGGACCGCGACCAAGGTCGGCGATCCGGTCGAGATGGGGGCGATCCGGGAGGTTTTCGGTTCCGGCGTGGCGGTCAACTCCACCAAGTCGCAAACCGGGCATCTGGTCGGGGCCACCGGCGCGGCGGAGATCATTTTCACCAGCCTGATGCTGGAAAACCGTTTCCTGTCGCCGAGCATCAATCTCGACAACCCCGAGCCGGAATTCGAGTGGGCCGACCTGGTGCGGAGCACCCGCGAAAACATCGACATCAAACACGCGCTCTCCAACAGCTTCGCCTTCGGCGGCAGCAACATCAGCGTGATCGTGTCGCGCTGCGGCTGAGGGGAGGGCCAAGTATGAGCACGCCAAACCAGCGGCCCAAACTGCCGCCGTGGATCCGGGTCCGGGTCGGCGCCGGCGGCCATCGCGAGGAGGTCGACCAGTTGTTGACCGGCCTCAAGCTCAACACCGTCTGTACCGGGGCCCAGTGTCCCAACCGCGGCGAATGCTTTCACGCCCGGACCGCCACCTTCATGATTCTCGGCGAAGCTTGCACCCGCAACTGCCGCTTCTGCGCCGTGCCGCACGCATCGCGGCCGACGCCGCTTGAGGAGGACGAGCCGGAGCGCGTCGCCGAGGCGGCGCGCCGCCTGGAGCTCAAATATGTGGTGGTCACCAGCGTCACCCGCGACGACCTGCCGGACGGCGGGGCGGGGCATTTTGCCCGGACCATCCGCGCGCTGCTGGCGCTGCCGGGGGGGCCGGGCGTCGAAGTGCTGACGCCGGACTTCAAGGGCGATACCGCCTGCCTGGAAACGGTGCTGACGGCGCGTCCGACCGTTTTCAACCACAATCTCGAAACCGTCGAACGCCTTTCCGACGCGGTGCGTTCCAAGGCCACCTACCGCCGCAGTCTGGCATTTCTGGGCGAAGCGGTGAAGCGCGGCGGCGGCATCCCGGTCAAATCCGGATTGATGGTCGGATTGGGCGAAACCGACGCCGAGGTGGAAACGACCCTGTGCGATTTGCGCGAAGCCGGGGTGACCATTTTGACCATCGGGCAATATCTGCCGCCGTCGGCCGGCCATCATCCTCTGGACCGTTACGTCGAGCCGGCGCAGTTCGAC
>JAVBSD010000368.1:0-7903 GCA_031547325.1 Victivallaceae bacterium
GCGTCGCTGCGCTGCGACAAGCGGCTCAGCTATTGCAACGTGCAGAGCGATTGCGGACACGACGCTTTCCTGCTGGAAATCGACGTTCTGGGCGACATGGTGAGAAGTTTTCTGCGCAACCAGCTCAAGGAGATCCGATGCAGATGACCCGGGCCATCAAAACCACTCAAGTCGGCATGATGCGGCCGGACCTGCGGGTCATCGCCGATCTGCTGACGCCGGGCAGCAAGGTGCTCGACCTCGGCTGCGGCGACGGCGGCTTCCTGCGTTACCTGGTGGACACCAAGCAGGTCGAGGGGCTCGGCGTCGAAATCGACCAGAAGCTGATCTCCCAGTGCATCGCCAACGGCGTCAACGTGATCCACAGCGACCTGGACCGCGACTTCGACTTCGCCGACGACCAGAGCTTCGACTACGTGATCCTGAACCACACGCTGCAGGTGGTCAAGCATCCGGAGCGGCTGGTCGAGGAAATCGTCCGCATCGGGCGGGTGGCGGTGGTCAGTCTGATCAACTTCGGGTACTGGATCAACCGCCTTCAGCTCCTGATCAACGGGCGGATGCCGCGCAGCGAAAACATGCCCTACGAATGGTACGACACGCCGAACATCCACTTCTGCACCATTCGCGACTTCCGCATTCTGTGCGCCGAGCGCGACATCGAGTTGCTGCAGGAAATCCCGCTGGTCGGCCACGGCCCGTTGTCGGCGCGGTGGATCCCCAACTGGTTCGCCACCGGCTGCGTCTTCATCCTGCGCAAGCGCGGCTGACCGCTACTCGCGCTCGACGAAGATGAAGCGGCTGATCCAAAGGCCGCCGACATCGGGATTCAGGCGGGGGGCCGCATACAGAATGACGCCGGCGGCGGTGGTGAAGCGCGGAAACGCGACCAGCCGGTACTCCGGTCCTTCGATCTGCGATATCGGCACGTAAACCGACGGCCCGGGATGGAACCCCAGCTCCAGCAGATCGCCTTCGGCGCCGTTGCCGTCGCACCGGACTTCGGCGTAGACGTCGAAATCGCCCGCCGGCGGCAGGGTCATCTGCAGCATCCAGTGGTTGTTTTCGCAGGCCAGCCGCACCGACTTGCCGGACGCCGCCAACGGATCGTCCTCGATGAACGCCCATATGTCCCGGTAATACACCGTTTCGTCGACGGCGTCGAACGCCAGCCACCGGCGGCCGGCCGCCACGGCGGGCGCCGGTCCTCCGGCTTCCCGGCCCGCCACCCCGTGAAGTTTGTCGAAACGCCGCCGCTGACGCTCGAAATCGTTGGCCGGGTCCTCCGAAAAATGTACCGTCCCGGAGTCCGCGGCAATCACCAGCTGTTCCCCGAGCAGGGCCCGCCACCCGGAGCTTTCCGCGCCCCACAAGCCCGGACGTTCCAGCAGGACGAACCGAATCGGCGCGGCGGCGATCTTCACCCGCCGGAGCAACTCCGGGTCCCCGTCCGCCGCCACGCAGGCCCGGTCCATGGCGCGACCGGCCTCCAACACGTCGCGGTCGGCCAGCCAATCGCCGGACCCGGTCGAAAAGCAACCGATTTTGCCGGCATAAGCCGCCCCGGCGGCGTCGACGATATCGATGTAACGACGGATTTCCGGCGCGGCCGCCCCATAGTAGCCGGCCAGAAATTCATCGATCAGGAGATTCGGATCCAACTGCGGATTCCACAGCAATTTACCGACGACGTAACTCCGCAGGTCGGCCAGATCGGCGATCCCCCCGCCGTACGCGGAGCCCTGCTCAAACACCGCCGAAACGTGGTTGGCGGTGAAAAATCTCAGGTCGGCGCCGAGGCTCCGCCAATTCGGCATCGGCTGGTAGTACTCGGTGAAGTTGGTCACATAATTCCAGATATACAGCTCGCCGGCCAACTGCCCCCATGTCTCGAGATCCGCGGCGAAAGCGGCGTTCGCGGCCGAGTCGAGCGGTTTGCCGAAATCGCAATCGATGGAACAGAGCCGGATGATGATATTGTCCAGCGGCCGGATGGTCTCCGGCGGCCGGCGGGTGGAATTGTAGGCGAGCGTCTCGACCTTGACCGCCGGAAATTCCTCGCCGACCGCGGCAGCGACCTGGTTGACCGCGTCCAGGACCAGGTCGCTGAGGTTGCCGTACACGGCGATGAAGCCGGCGCACCGGTCGCATTGACACCAGAAGTCGTTGTCGTTCTGGCTGACCGAAACGATGGCCGTCCCCGGATTGCGGCGCAGTTCCTCCAGCACGGCCCGGGTGAGCTCGCGGCGCATCTCCATGTTGCTGAGGCATAACTGCCCCTCCATGCGCCGGCCGGAGAACAGCGAATACCATTCGGGGTGTTCCGCGAAATAACGCTCCGGCGGCAGGAAGAGAAAGAATGTGTGGCAAAAGCCGAGAAGGGTCCGGTGCCCGCCCAACTCTTCCGGAATGACATTGAAATGGCCGTTGCTGCGCGTCTTCGCCGCGAATCCGGGATGCGGCATCACCCGGTCGCTGAAATTCTCGCGGAAAGAAAACACCGGCGCATAGCGGATGTCGAGCTCGGGGATGAAAAATTCGTCGAATTCCGGCACCCATTCCGCATCGGCGGTCCAGAAACGCACGCCGTAGGCCGCCTCGAGGAATTCATAGACCGCGTAAAGACTTCCCCTCGGCCGCGCCCCGGCGATGCGCACGGTGTCGCCGGACCGGGAAATGACGATCTCATCCTCCTCGAGCGGCGCCAAATCCGCTTCCCCGAAGAGCCCGACCCGGATCACCGGTTCGGGCGTATCGCCGCGCACCACCGGCAGGGTGACGCCGAAAATCCGCTCCAGGTAGGATTGGAGTTCATACGCCGCCGTGACCTCGGAGGGAACCGCCTCCTCCGGCAGCGCGATGCGCCAGGCCCGCGCCGCCGGAACCGCCGCCGCCAGCATCAACATCATCGTCAGCCAGAATCTCATCATCCCCCCGTCACCAGTTGCTGTAGCTGAACCATTGATACCCGCGATACGAGGCGTCGAGCGACGGGTCGTAGACGAACTGCGGCGGAGGAGCGGCGGAACCGTCCTTCAGCACCGCCCGCGTCTTTTCCGCGTGGCCGTCCGCGAGGGCGAAGGTCGAATCGTTGCCGTGTCGGGTTTCCCAAACGTACCATTGGTAATTGAACCACTTCGAATCGGAGAAGATCACCTGCAAGGTCGGATTGGCCAGCGAGGAAAGCTTGTAGTTGCGATCCCCGGCGCCGTTCCAGACGTCATGGGTCAGGAAGCTGTTGGCGCCGATCCAGTTGGCGCCGTCCGAGGCCTGGGCGGCCACCGGGCAGCCGTTGACGCGCAGAAACTCCTTCCCGGATTCGGCGTCCTCCCATTTGGTCCCGAGGTAGGGATTCAGCCGGGCGGGCCAGAAGGTGACGTTGTAATCGTCGCGGCCGGAGCCGATGGCCGCGTCGTCCCAATCTCCGGCATACATAGTCCAGGCCAGAATGAGCTGCTTGGCGGCGCCGACGCACTTGATGGCCTGCGCCGCGGCGCGGGCCTTGGAGAGCGCCGGCAGCAGCATGCTGGCGAGAATGGCGATGATCGCGATCACTACCAGGAGTTCTATGAGGGTGAATTGACGTCTGCTCATGATAACACATCTCCCTGGGTTTATTGATTGATCACTTCGAGCCGGGCGGAGGGTTCCAGCGCGGTCGGCCGGAGCGCGCCGAGAACCATTTCCCGGTAATAGACATAGGCTTCGTACAGGGTCGCGGCGCGTTCGCCGCCGAGGCGGACCGGGTGGGCCGGATTGTGCATCAGGCCCGGATACTGGTAGATGATCTGCTTGTCGACGTAGGGCGCGGTCAGTTCGAGCTGCGCCGCGATCCGCGACATTTCGGTGGGCATCAGCGCGCCGTCGCGGTCGAACTCCCAGATTTCCAGGTCGTTCCAGATCGCGGTGCGGCCGCGGCTCCGGCGGTAGTGGTAACAGAACTCGTTTTCGCGCCAGGCGTCGTGGGCGAACTTCAGATTGTCGTACAGCAGCGGCAGCCGGTCCAGGCTGGTGTGACGGTCGGCGCGGGCGATCCGCCCCCAGCGCCGTTCGTCGACGCCGAGGCCGACGGTGTCCTGATAGGCGACGATGTCGACGTCGATGTCTTCGAGGATCGCCGGCGTCACCGGGCGGTCGCCGTTGGGGGCGATCATGAACGGACAGTCGCAAATCTCCCGGATCGCCGGAACGATGCGCTTGAGGCTGTCGCGCCCCAGCCGGCCGCCCGGATGGTATTCGTAGCTCCAGTAAAAGCCGCCGAAGCTCGGGGAGTCGCCGTAAAGTTCGGCGATTTCCCGCGCCGCCGTGCCGCCGAGTTCGATCGCGGCCTCGACTTCGGCGGCCGGATCGGGACAGAACATGGCGTAGATGCCGTGGATCACGGTCATGCCCAGGCGGTCGGCTTCGTCGACGATTTCGCCGTACATCCCGGCCTTGGGCTTCAGCCATTCCGGCGCCGACCAACGCCGGCTCGGATAGTAGGCGCGAATGTCGTTCGCCCCGTTGCGGGCGTCGATGCACTGCTGGAAGACGACGGTATCGATGCCGATTCGGGCCATATCGCCGAGCATCCGCCGCCAGCCGTCGGGGTCCATGGCGCGCAACTGCTCCTGGAAGCGCACCCCCTCGAGGTCGCTCCAATGATCGAGTTGGGCGAAGGTCCCGGTAATCAACCGGGCATTGTCGGCGTGAAACGTATGGGTCATAGCAAAATCCTTTCCCATAATTATAGGCGGATTCCGCGGAAAGTCAATACCTCGACGACGCCGGTTGACGCACAAGTTGCGCACAAAAACTTGACAGCGCGCCGTCCCGGGATTACTGTATGGCCATGAAGGAGGTCACCATCCAGAAAATCGCCCGGCAGCTCGGCGTTCACCATTCCACGGTGTCGAGGGCGCTGAATTCGCGCCCCGGCAGCTCGCCGGCGCTGCGCCGCAAAATTCTCAAGCTCGCCGGAGAGCTGGGTTACGCGTCGCCGCGGCGGCGGCGGGCGGTCGCGGTGGTGCTGCGGCTCGACGAGGTGGGAATGGATTTATACAGCTATACGCTGCTCTACTTCCTGTCGCGGGCGATCAACGCGGCCGGCTACCGCATCGAAATTCTCTACGAAAACGACTTGGAGCTGCTCGACGACCGCCTGGTCGACGCCGGGGTGTCGCTGTTGCCTATCAACCACATCGCCCGCTACTGGTCGCGGAGCCGGGCGCTGCCCTTGGTGTGCGTCAACGATTACAGCGACCGCCTGGGCGGCGTGCGCGCGGTTTCTTCGGACGACCGACAGGCGGTCCGATTCGCGGTGGCGGAGCTTCACCGGGCGGGACACCGCCGCATCGCTTACACCTCGCTGATCGACACCACGTTGAACGCGGACGCCCGCCGCCGTTACTTCGCCGAGGCAATGGCGGCCACGCCGGGCGCCGGTCCGGCGGTGATTCTCTCCGACGACGACGCCGGACGGATCGCCGCGCAATTGCCGCCGGAGGTCACCGCCGTGATCTGCGGCTCCGAAATGCTGGGCGAGGAGCTCTTCCGGGCCTTTCAGGCGGCCGGCCGCCTGGAGCCGTCCGCCTTCGTCAGCTGGGTGATGCCGGACCGGTACTGGCACCGCGACGCCGGCGTCGCCACGGTGACCCAGGACTACGCCGGACTGGCGCAAAACGCGGTGGAGATGCTGGCAGCCACCTTCGCCGGGACGCCGCCGCCGGACGACCGGCTGGTCGCCTGCGAGGTGCGCCCGGCGAAGGTGTGACCTCAGTAATGGAAGCGGTAGGCGGGGACGGCGAGGCCGCTCTTGCGGAATTCTTCCAGCGGGATGAATTCGAGTTCGTCGAACCAGACGGCTTCATCCGAGTTGACCCGGGAATCAAGCCAGAACATCCCCTTGCCGTCGGTGGAATGCATTTGAAAGGTCGCCGGATAAATCATCCGGTAGCCGGCGTCGCCGGTGCCCTCCACCATGCAGCTCATCCCCTGGCCGGGCGCTCCGTACTTATGCAGATTGAATCCCAGCTCGAAAGCCCGCGGCGTTTTGAGCTCCGGGCGCAGCCGCAGCCCCAGCACGTAGATTTCACCCGGCAGGAGATAGCCGGAAAACCGGTCGCTCCAGTATTGGACGCCCCACGGTTTGCCGCCCAGGTGCCGGGCGGCAAACCCGCCCGCGGTCGCGTCGTCCGCCAGCCAGTCGGAATACCCGGGTGAAGTCACCGCCGGAATCCGCCAACGGAAACTCTGTCCATCGGCGAGGCCCAATTGAGCGATCGCCTCGAACTTCTCCTGCCAGCCTTTGACTTCGCCGTCGAAGTAGGTTTTTTCCGGTTTGAACCTCATCAGCGCCTCGGCCTCGCCGAGCAGCGCCTCATAGCGTTCCAGTCCGACCACCAGCGGGTGGCGCGACAGGAGGCAATGGAGCGCCGCCAGTTTTTCCCGTCCGGCGCGACCGCGCAACTCCGGCGAATCCGCCGCTTCGCACGCCCGGTTCAACAATTCGTACATGCGCTCCACCTCGGCATCGGTGAACCCGAACTCCGTCCCCTTCCCGCCGGCTTGCATCCGCCGGTAAAAGCGCCGCCAGGCTTCACGCTGCACGGCGACATATTCAGTCATTTCCGGCGCGGCCTCGCCGTAATAGGCGGAGATGAACTCGGCGATCAGCGCCTCCATATCCGACTCAGGATTCCAGAGCAGCTTGAGGTAGACCCAATCCTTCAGCGCCCCCAGCGAACAATCGGCGCTGGTGCAATCGGCAAAATAGCCGGTCACTCCGTTGGCCGTCAGATAGCGCAGACTTGCCGCCATGGCGTCGAAGTTCGGAAACGGCGGCCGCGCGCCGTAGTCGTCGGCATAATCCCAGATATAGAGACGGTATCCCCGTTCCCGCCATTGTGCGATCGTATCGCCCACCTGCCGGTCGCTGTCGACATAGCCGGCTTCGTCGATCGGAACCAGGGCTCCTTTCGGGTTGAAACGCGCCGCCATCGGGGCGAAAAAGGTGATCAGGTTGGGATGGGGCAGCAGGGTGGCCGGCGGACCGCCGCCGTAGGCCAGCACGGTCAACCGGATGTCCGGAAGTACCGGAACCACCTTTTCGGCGATCCGGGTGGCCAGAAAAATCTGGGCGCCGGTGATGCCCTCCGCCGCAATCAGCTCGGAACAGCCGGGACATTCGCACTGCACCAGATCGCCGTCCATGGCGGAGATGCCGTAAATCCGCCACTGCGGATTCTCATGGATCGCCCACAGGATATGGTTGGTCATCTCCTGCGCCACGGCCGGATTGGTGTAGCAGACCGAACCGGTGGAGATGTTCATCCGGACCCGGACGCCGTTCTGCAAAGCATAATACTCCGGGTGGGCGTCGTAATAGGTGTCCGGGTTGAGCCAGTTGATATAGGTGTGCATGAAAAACGGACTGGTTTCCCGCGCTCCCGACTCCTCGGGCAGCCAGGAATGCCAGGTCACCGACGCCACCCGGTTCAGCAGCAGCCATTGGCGCGAAACCGGCTCGTGCAAATAGCAATGATACAGCATCTCGCGCATTTCCAGCTGCGGCGCGTAGCGGCGCGGCGTCACCTCCGGAGCCCGCCCCGACCAATCGGGAAACGACTCGCAGGCGGCTTCGCTCCCGGCGCGGGTGACCAAGTCCTCGGCATACCAGCGGCAGCCCAAATCCTCTTCCAACCAGGCCAGCACGCCGTTCAGAGGCCCCGGAGCGCCGCCCCGGATGAACAGATTGCCCGCGTCGTCCAGCGTCAGCTCGTAGGATTGCCGCGGCAGCTCTCCGGTCAGACCGGCGGCGCGCGCCGCCTCCGTCGCCCCGAAGCTGAAGAAGGGCACCGCCCCCCCCACCCCCACGGCGGGCCGGCCCCCGAACAGCGTCTCCCCCAAATCCGCCAGCACACCG
>JAVBSD010000064.1:0-3995 GCA_031547325.1 Victivallaceae bacterium
CGTAGAACTCCTCGAACCCGGCGTCTTGTTCCAACCCCGCGCCCCAGTCGGCGGCGGTTTTTTCTCCGGAAAGCAGGCAGCGTCCGCCGGTCAGAATGTATTCCAACACCTTGGCGACGTTGAAAAAACCGGTGAACAGCGAATCGCCGGCGGCGCCGAAGCTCGACAGCTCCATGCAGCCGCCGCACATGAAGTTGCGCGCGTCGGCGACCGGCATCGCCCCGTCGGCGGTCATCGCCCGGATCACCGCCGGGTCGTTGATCAGCTGCGCCCGGTTGCCGCCGCCGCGCAGATAGTCGATCCCGAGCTCCCACAGCCATTCCGGCGCCTTCTCCGGCATCCGCAGGTACAAGGAGGGGTGGGTCAGTCCGGGCAGCGCGCTGAACGATTCGACCATGATCCGGGTCAGCGGATTGGCCGCCACGCTCCCGTCGGGGGCGGTGCCGCCGACGACGATGGTTTCGACCGAGCCGTCGCCACCCCACAGCATCCGTTCGTGGAAGCGGATGAACAGCTCGTCGACGATTTCCCGCGCTTCGTTTTCAGTGATCGCCCCCGCCGCCAGGTCGCGTTCGAGATAGGGCCAGAGATAATAATCCAGCCGCCCCGGACTGTTGCCGCCGTTCGGCGCTTCAAAGAAACCGGCCAGATAGGCGAAATGAAAGGCCTGGACCGCCTCCCGGAAATTCCGCGCCCCCCGCCGCGGCACCCGGGAACAGACTTCGAGGCGTTCCCTTTGCCAGGAATCCCCGCCGGAACTCCGGCGCAATGCTTCGAGGTGGCTTTCCGCCCACCGCAGCAGCGCCTTCAGGGCGATCCGCATGCATTCGAGCGCCATCCGGCCCTCCGCGTCGGCCGCCGGCTCGGCCCGGTCGACACGCGCCAGCACCCCTTCAACGCCTTCCGCGACGATCCAGTCCCAATGCCAGCCGATGTGTCCGGGAATGCATCCCAGCCACGCCATCACCGCGCCGGCGCCGCCCTCCCCCGACAATTCGAAAATTTCCGGATTGTCCCGCCGCGACCGCTCCAGCGCCGCCCGCGTCACCAGCTCGTGATCCGGCCGCCCGAACCCGCGCCCCTGGTAGAAGATTCCGGTCACCAGCTCCCCCGGATAGACATGCACCGGTTCGGCGGCCAGCGCGTGAGCCCAGGTCAACGCCGCCCGGCGCGGCTCCGGTTCGTCGCGATAGAGCTCCCACCCCGCTTGCCAGGAGGCGTCGCGGTTGCTGCCCGGATCGGCCTTGGCCCGCGCCTCGGCCGCCGCCAGAAACCGCGCCGTGCGTTCGCTGTGCTGCATGTCCATCACCCCATAAAAAATATTTGAATTTCAACGTCTCCATCAATATATTAGCAGAGATGACAAAACTCAATAGGTAAAAACTATTATCATGGGGCAGAAAATATGAATCCGGAAGTGCTGACGGTATTTTTCTTTCAGGCTCCTCCCGGCCTGCGTTTCCTGCCCCGCGACATTCCTCCGGGTCAGGAGGAGATCGAACTCATCGTCGCCGGCCGGGGACGCTTCGAAGTCGCGCCCGGAGAATGGCGCGACGCCGGGCCGGGAAGCATGGTGTGGTATCGCTCCGGCGACGTCGTCGAAGCCGAATCCGACCCGGAGGAACCCTACGAATGTTATGTCTTCAACTTTTCGCCGTCGGGGCTTTTTCCGCCGCCGCCAAAGTTGAGCGAATGGACGCACCCCGACGAATGCCGCGGCTTCTGCGAGCAGGCTATGGCGCTGTACCGCGCCGGCGACGCCATCCGTACCGCCATCGAGGCGCGCTGTCACTGGGAAATCCTGGCGGCGCGGCACCGCCGGGAAACCGGCGGCCGCCACCCGGCGCTGGAACGGGCGATGGCCAAAATCGAACGCGACTTCCGCAAACCGCTGTCGCTGAAAAACCTGGCCCGCCACGCCGGAGTCAGCGAGCCGCACTTGTATTTGCTCTTCCGCAACGAGCTCGGGACCTCCCCCCGGCAGCTGCTGCTCCGCTACCGGCTGGAAGAAGCCCGCCACCTGCTGGCCATGACCGATATGCCGGTCAAGGAAATCGCCGCCGCCGCCGGATTCCCCGACGCCGGCAACTTCGCGGCGCAGTTCAAACGCCGTTACGGCGTCGCCCCGGCCGCTTCGCGGGCCTCCTCGCGCCGGGCGTTCACCACCTGCCAGAATTCCTGCCGCTGAGCGGGACGTTCTATCATGAAACCCGCGGGAACCTCGAACAGGCTGTCCGGCATTTCCGGGTCGATCACCACATCTTTCGATTCGTATCCGTACAGCGGCCGGCCGGAGGCGTCGTACCGGATCCGGGAATAGAGAAAACCGTTCTCCTTGCCGATGCCGTAGACAAAGTATTCCCCGGAGGCCAACTGTTCCCGGTATATTTTTTCCAGTTCTTCGGCGGGCGGAACCTTCATGCCCGGAATCGCCCGCACCTTCTCACTGAACTCCAGGAAAACCCGGTACAGTCCGTCGCTGACGATAAAATGCTGCGCGATGTAATAACAGGGCACCCCGTAGCATTCCTTCTCCTCGACCCGGTATTCCGTGTAAGCGTCCAGGTCGGGAATCAGCGAATCCGGAATTTCGACCTGAGGCTTCCACTCGGGGTCCTTCACCGCGAGCTCAAGCGCCGGAAAGATCCGGAAGCCGCCCGCCGCCGGACCGGACACCATGACGTCGTCCCGGTATTCGGAACGGTCATACCGCGCGCCGCCGGCGTCGCGGCGGCGAAACTGCCGGTGCTCGTCCCCGCTCCCGGTGAAAACCCGCGTCTCGCTGTAATTGCCGTTGCGCTCAAAAGCCTCGGCGGCACGGATCATCCGCCCGTACTCCGGCCCCCGCAACAACGCGTATCCGGCGACAATCGCCACCGCCACCCCGGCCGCGACTCCGATCAATGCCCTCTTCGCCCCCATAGCGCCCAAAATCCTTTCCTTGTCCGTTTGCCGAAAAGAAGATAACACCGGCGAGCCGTTTTTGCAAGGCGGAGAATCAGGGCGCGACCGCCATGACGATGCCTTTTTCCATCTTGCAGATCAGATAGGTGGTAACCACTACCGCGAAATTGGCCAGCAGATGGAACATCAGGAAAACGAGGCAGTGTTCCGGCTCCAGATACGCCGCCCCGACCGCCCCCAACACCAATCCGCCGAGAAAAATAATGACCTCCAGCAGCAGCAGCCCGTGATGCGGGATGCCGTTGCGCGGCTGTTCGCCCGCCAGGCAGAGCCGGATGTCGCGGGTGATTTTGCCCCGGACCAGCCACCAGAACACCGCCGTGACCACCGCGATGCCGCCGCACTGGGCCAGGAAACGCGTCGCGATATCGAAATTTTCCTGGGAAAAATGCCAGCCGGCGAAAATCACCGCCGACGCCACTCCCAGAACCATCAGCAAATCGTATCCGAGCAGGACCCACTGGAGTATCCGGGCACAGGGCAGCCGTTCCGGCGGCTGCTCCACGGCTTCGCGCCCGTCCGGCGACCAGATGGCGGGGCAGGCATAATTTTTGTAACCGCCCAGACGGCCCCATTCGCGATAGACCAGCACCGCCACGATCACGACCGGCAAATAGCACAGGATCGGCCAAACCGCGGCAAAACGGTAGTGATAGGTCTCGCTGTCGGGGAAACAGGTCTTCAGCCAGTCGAAAAACCTGGCCACTCCGAGCGCGATCAAAGTCACGGTAGTAGAACGCAGCAGCGCCTGCATCGAACAGAACGACCCGAAACGCGATTTGGGGAAGGTCAACATCTCGAACGGCAGACTGGACGCGCCGCACAACGCCGTCAGCATGACGCCGACCAGCGTCCCTTCCGTCGACAAGCCGTCGATGCGATTATGGTCGATCCGAAGCCAGTTCCGCCAACAACGCGCTCCTCAATTCGCCCAGCGCCGAAACCGCCGCCGGGTCGTCGGCGATTGCCGCGATCCCGGCAATCCGCCGTTCCAGTTCCGCGTTCCGGCCGAAACGCCGCCGCGCCAGTTC
>JAVBSD010000045.1:0-3623 GCA_031547325.1 Victivallaceae bacterium
TGGAGCGCAGGCTCTGTGATGCCGGCGTGACGCCGGAGGCCGGGATCGCTTTGCCGGAGGGGTGGCCGGATGAATTGCGCCGGGAGCTCGGGTCGATCGGGCAGGGCAATCACTTCATCGAAATTCTTGAACATGAAGGACTCTGGTTGCTGGTTCACGCCGGCAGCCGCGGTCACGGGCAGGGGTTGGCGCGCCGTACGCCGCACGGCGGGATCGCGGCCGGCTCGGAGGCGGGCAGGGAGTGGCTGGCGGCGCAGGCGCGGTTGATCGCCTGGGCGCGGCTCAACCGCGAAGTTGCCGCCCGGAGCTTTCTCGCTCTCGCCGGGCTCGACGGCGAAGCGGTGCTGGACAACTGCCATAACGGCATCGAGGCCATGCCGGGGGATTCGGAGTTGTGGATTCACCGCAAGGGCGCGGCTTCGACTTCGCCGGGCGAATGTTTCATCATCGCCGGTTCGCGCGGCGCGCCCAGCTGCCTGGCGGAAGCGCTCGGCGGCCAGGCGGCGAATCTTTATTCCGCCGCCCACGGCGCCGGGCGCAAATGGGACCGTCACGGCGCCCGCGCCCGCATGGAACGGCGCCATACCGCCGAAAGCCTGCGCCGGACCCGTTTGGGCGGCATCGTCGTGGCCGCCGACCGCGAAGCTCTTTTCGAGGAGGCGCCCGAAGCTTATAAACCGATCGAACCGGTGGTTGAGACGCTGGTCGACGCCGGCATTCTCCGGGTCATCGCCTGGCTCAAGCCGGTGCTGACCTGGAAGGCGCCGAAGGAGTACCTGTGAACGAACGCTGTTACATCGAAATCCACTCCGGCGCCGGCCCCGCCGAATGCGAACGCGCCGCCGCCCTGACGGCGCGGCGGCTGCTGGCCGAAATTCCCGGCTGCGCCATCTGCGCCGTCAACGGCGACTGGCCGGGGAATATGGTGAAGTCACTGGCGGTGGAGGTGGCGGGGACGATTCCCCGGAACAGTCTGGCTCCGTGGCTCGGCACGGTGTGCTGGGTTGCCGCGAGTCCTTTCCGGAGCCATCACCGGCGGCATAACTGGTTCGTCGGGGTGCGTTTGCTGCCGCCGGTGGTCGAGACCGGCTTCGAGCCCGGGGAAGTCGAATTTTCGGTCTGCCGTTCCGGCGGTCCCGGCGGCCAGCATGTCAACACCACTTCGAGCGCGGTGACCGCCCGGCATCTGCCGAGCGGAATTGCCGTTCGCGCCGAAGATGAACGCAGCCAGGCGCGCAATCGCGCCCTGGCCCTGGCGCGTCTGGCGGCGCGCCTGGCGGTGATGGACCGGGAGGCCAACGCCGGAATTGTCCGGCGGCTTCGCCTGGAGCGCCGCGAACTGGAACGCGGCAATCCGGTCAGAACGTTTCGGGAACCCATGTCATGAGGAGGCGGAATTGAACACGTTTGAAGAGGAATTGCAAGCATACTGGGCGGGCTTGGCGCCGATCGAATCCGATCCGGTGTTCCTGACCGACCGGACCGACCGGGTCCGGCAGGAAACCGACTGCAACTGCTGGAGTCTCGGCATCATTCCCGAGTTGGCGCAAGCGGTTTCGGCGGCGGATGTTCTGAATTTTCTGCGCCGGGTCCGCGCCGGCCGGCAACGGCAACTGGAGGCGTCGGAGTGGAAGATCGGGCTGATCTACTACCTCTGGTTCGACGCCGCGGCCGGGACGCTGCGCTTCTGTTTCATCAATTCCAATCATGCCGGGCTGCCGTTCGGCGGCGAAATCCGGCCGGCCGCCTCGGAATGTTCCGTCGTCGAACAATTTCTCGCCGCTTCGCGGGCGGGCGCCGGCATCGGCATCCCGCTGGACGAGATGGAAGAGATCGACTTCGACGAAGCGGAATCGGAGGCCGAAGCGGAACCGGAGGCCGTGGAGGTCTTCAGCATGGTGATCGAGAAAAACGTTCCGCCGCGGTAAGCGGCGGCGGCCGTTGAAAAATAACGGGATTAAGAATAACTTTAATAGTTTTGCTTTCACGCTTGACATTCCCCGTCTCCAGTACTATCTTACAACAGATTGGGGGGGGAGGCATGAAGTCTTTGACGAATCGAACGGCGGCCGCGTCTCCGCAAGCGGAGCTTCCGGCATCGCTGTGGCAAAGCTGCCCGGCCAAGAGCGAGCCGTTCAAGACCGTCTGCCGCCACGCTCTGGAAACCGGCGCGGTATTTGAGGAACTGCGCCGGTTTTTTCAATTTCCGGAAACGCTTCTGCCGCCCGGAGCGCTGTTGTTCGCACTGGGCCACGACTGCGGCAAGATTTCGCCCGGATTCATCGGCAAGGTCGATCGGGAATTTCTCCGGCGGAACCATATCGGCGACGAGCCGGAGCGGGCGCGGCACGAGGTGATTTCGGAGTCGTCGTTCTACGAATTTTTGAATCGGCGCGCCGATCGGGCGGAAACCATCGTCGGCTGGCATCACGGCTGGCACGATACATCCGTCGAGCCGGGATATTCTTGCCGCTACGGGGGCGAGCCCTGGCGGCAGCAGCGGGAGGAATTTTTGCGGTGGATTTCCGGTTGCGCCGAAGCGCTGCCGGAGGCGATTCCGGTGAACAGCCAACTGCTCGCCGCCGGAATGGTCTGCCTGGCGGACTGGATCGCCTCGAATGAAGACAGCTTCCGGGAAGAGCTGACCGGGGCTCCGTTTGCGGAACTCAGGAAGGCGGCCGCCGGCGTCCTGGAGCGGACGGGCTTCCGCCGGCCGGAGTTCAGGCCGGGATTGGCTTTCGAGGACATTTTTCCCTTTCCGCCGAATCAGGCGCAGGTTGCGCTGGCCGAACGGGCCGTCGCGCCCGGCATTTACCTGCTGGAAGATACCATGGGCAGCGGAAAAACCGAGGCCGCGTTATACGCCGCCTACCGGCTGATTGCCGGAGGCGTGAACCGCGGATTTTTCTTCGCCCTGCCGACCCGGTTGACCAGCAATAAAATCCATGAGCGGGTCGGGGAGTTCCTGAAAAACGCGGCCTTTTCCGGCAACGCGAGGCTGGTTCACGGGAACGCGTGGCTGGAGGCCGCCGGCGGCGGCGAGCTGGCGGCGGGCGCTTCCTGGTTCGCGCCCTCCAAACGGGCGCTGCTGGAGCCCTTCGGGGTGGGTACGGTGGATCAGATCCTCAAAGGCGTGCTGAATGTCAAACACTTCTTTGTCCGGCTGGCCGGGCTGGCGGGGAAGGTGGTCATTGTCGACGAAGTTCATGCCTATGATGGATATATGAATTATTTGCTGGTTGAGCTTTGCCGGATATTGGCGGAGTTGGGGTGCACGGTGATTTTGCTTTCGGCCACGCTGACTTCGCGGCGCCGGGTTGAATTGCTGGAGCTGGCGGAGGGCATGGTCATCGAAGCCTATCCGCGGTTGACCTTCCGCGCCGGCTCCGTTGCGGCGTCGGTGCCTTTGACCGCCTCCCGGCGCCGCGAGGTCGGCGTGGCCGCGATCGCGCCGGAACAGGCGGTCGCCGAAGCGATTGCGGCCGCTTCCGGCGGCTGCAATGTCGCCCTGATCGCCAACACTGTCGGCGAAGCGCAGAACTATTTCCGGTTGTTGCGGGCGGCGTCGGAAGAGGGAGCCTTTCCCGTCGGGTTGCTCCACTCCCGCTTTCCGCAGTGGCGGC
>JAVBSD010000150.1:0-4937 GCA_031547325.1 Victivallaceae bacterium
ATCTGGTCAAGCTCACCGACTACAAGGACATGGTCGTCGAACCCAGCTGGTTCCCCGACGGCAAGTCGATCGTCTACACCAAGTACAACCGGACCACCACTTCGATCATGCAGACCGAACTGGGCTCGAAGCGCACCCGCATCCTCGGGACCTATCCCGGGACGAACATCGGCGCGGCGATTTCCCCCGACGGACGGCGCATGACCCTGGTGATGAGCAAGGACCGCCAGGTCGATCTGTACGTCCGCGCGGTCGAGGGCGGCGATCTGCTGCGCCTGACCAACAACAACGACGTCGAAGCCTCCCCCTCCTGGGAAGCGGACGGGTCGCGGATCTGTTTCGCTTCCGGCGCCTACGCCGGCGGCAAGATCTACTACGTCGGTTCCCGCGGCGGCAACCGCCTGTTGCTGCCGAACCAGCAGGGCGACAGCGTCAAGCCGAACTGGTCGCGCGACGGCAAGATCGTCTATTCCACCAAACGCGACGGCAAATACGTGCTGGCGGTGTACGACACCAATTACAAAAGCGGCACGCCGGCGCGCTTCCAGTATGAGAAAAACGGCCTGGTGATGGACCGCAATCCCGGCGGCAGCTGGGAATCGGCGAGCTGGGCGCCGGACAACCGCCACGTGGTTTGCAGCAATTCCGACGGCAAGACCGCGACGCTGGTCATCGTCGACACCTGGACCGGCAAGCGGCGCAAGCTCGCGCCGATCGCGGGACGGCTGCTGATGCCGTCGTGGTCGCCGTTGCAGAAGTAATTTCGGATCATCGATCTATGGATTTTCGCAGCCGGCACGACGCCGACGCTTACATCGACCGGCTGCAGCTCTTTGGCATAAAACTGGGGCTGGACAACATGCGCCGGATTCTCGGCCGGCTGCCCGGAGGCGGAGAGCGGTCCGGCTTCATCCACCTGGCCGGCTCCAACGGCAAGGGCTCGACCGGGGCGATGCTGCAGGCGATGCTGCGCCGCGCCGGATACCGGGTCGGGTTCTACACTTCGCCGCACCTGATCGACCCCCGCGAACGCATCCGCATCGACGGCCGGGCGGTCGGCGAAGAGCGTTGGATCGAACTGGCGTCCCGGGTGCGCCGCGCGGCCGAAGCCGCCGGCGTGACGCCGACTTATTTCGAATTCCACACTCTGATGGCGCTGGAGGCTTTCCGGCTGGCGGAGACGGATTTCGCGGTGTGGGAAACCGGGATGGGAGGGCGCCTCGACGCGACCAATGTCATCGCCCGGCCGGAGGCGGCCGTGGTGACCGGGATCGCGCTGGAGCATTGCGGTTACCTCGGCGATACCCTGAGTCAAATCGCGGCGGAAAAGGCCGGGATCATCAAGCCCGGCGCGGCGGTTTTCGCCGGGATGATGCCGGCTGAAGCGCGGGCGGTGATCGCGGCGCGGGCGGCCGAAGCGGGGTGCGAATTCACCGCCATCGCCGATGACGCGGTTCCGCCGCCGGCGCCGGGTTCGACGGACGGCGCGGGCCAGACGGTGATGTGGCGGGGGGAGCCCCTGCGGCTCGGCCTCAACGGCGGCGTGCAGCGGCGCAACCTGGCGCTGGCGCTGACGGTCGCGGAAGAGCTGGCGCGAAAACACGGGTTCCGCCTGGCCGATGCCCTGGCGGGGCTGGCGGCGGTGCGCTGGCCGGGACGGATGCAGCAGTTGGCGGACGGCAGTTGGATCGACGGCGGCCACAATCCGGACGGGATTGCGGCGCTGGCGGGGGCGCTGGCGGAGGCCTTTCCGGGGGAGCGCTTCGAATTCGTCTTCGGCGCTTTCGCCGACAAGGACGCCGGAGCGGAATTGGAATTGCTGGCGCCGCTGGCGGCGCGGATGATTTTCGTGCCGGTGGCGGGGGAGTTTTCCCGTCCGTGCGTGCCGCCGGAGGAGTTGGCGGCGGGCTGGCGGCGGTCCGGCCGGGGGCCGGCCGAAACCGCGCCGGATGTCGCGGCGGCGTGGCGGATGGCCCGTCCCAGGCGGGTGTTGGCCGGGTCGCTGTACCTGGCCGGGGAATTGTTGCGGGAATTGTACGGCCCCGAGGCCGCTCTGGATATATCTTAAACAGAAAGTCGGTGACGCGTGGATAACGGTTTTATCACAGTTCGATCCAACAGTTTCGGCACCGGCCCGGAAAATTCGGCGCCGGTTTTGCCATTGCGTTTCAACGTGGTCTTCCCCTATGTGCTGACCCCGTTGACCGTGGAGAGCGAGGAGGACATTCAGACCGTCCGCCGCGCCATGCAGCACAACCGCGAGCTCGGGTTGTTCAACCGGATTCCGGAGGAGGATGAATTTCCGCCGCCCGACGGCTATGAATCGCAGGTCGATTCCTTCAATTACCGGTCGCTGCAGTTGGCACGGACCGGTGTGCTGGTGCGGGTGGTCAAGCAGCTGGTGTTTCCCGACGGTTCGCTGCGGATTCTGGTGCGCGGCCTCAGGCGCATCCGCGCCAACGAGGTGATCGGCTCCCAGGCCGGCGAAGGCAAAGTGATTTACGAGCCGCTGACCGAAATCGGCGACGAATCGCCCGAAACCGCCGGGCTGATGAAGAACGCCATGACCCAGTTCCAGAGCATTGCCGGCATGCTGCCGAATGTGCCGGAGGAGCTCCGGGTGGCGCTGGCCAACATCTCCGACCGGGGCCGGCTGACCGACATGATCGCCGATTCTCTGAACCTGAATTACCAGGAAAAGCTCGCCATCCTGACCGCGCCGGCCTTGAATACCCGGCTCAAGATTCTGGCGGTGCTGCTGAACCGCGAGAGTGAAGCGCTGCAGCTCGGCAGCAAGATTCAGCAGCAGGTTCAGGAGGCGGTCGGGCGCAGCCAGCGCGAATATTTCCTGCGCGAACAACTGCGCGTCATCCAGCAGGAGCTCGGCGAAGAATACGCCAATCCCGACCTGGCCGAACTGTCGCGCCGCCTGGAGGAGACGCCGCTGCCCGACGAGGTGGTCAAGGTGGTCCAGAAGGAGCTGTCGCGCCTCGAAGTCATTCCTCCGGTTTCGGCGGAATATCACGTGGCCTACAATTACGTCGACTGGCTGTTGTCGGTTCCGTGGCTGAGTTATTCCGACGACACCCTCGACGTCGGCCGCGCCGCCGAAGTCCTCGACGAAGACCACTACGGCCTCAAGGATGTCAAGGAACGGATCCTGGAATTTCTGTCGGTGCTGCAATTGCGCAAGGACCGCGGCAAGGCGCCGATCCTCTGCCTGGTCGGGCCTCCCGGCGTCGGCAAGACCTCGCTCGGGCAGTCGATCGCCCGGGCGATGGACCGCAAGTTCATCCGCGTCGCCCTGGGCGGCGTCCACGACGAGGCGGAAATCCGCGGCCACCGCCGGACCTACGTCGGCGCGATGCCCGGCCGGATCATCCAGAACCTGAAAAAAGCCGGCACCGCCAATCCGGTGTTTATGCTCGACGAGCTCGACAAGCTCGGCAAGGACCTGCGCGGCGACCCGGCGTCGGCGTTGCTGGACGTGCTGGACCCGGAGCAGAACAAGGCCTTCAGCGACCACTATCTCGAACTCGATTTCGATTTGTCCAAGGTTTTCTTCATCGCCACCGCCAACGTCCAGGAGGAAATTCCGGCGCCGCTGCAGGACCGGCTGGAAATCATCCGCCTGCCCGGCTATACCCAGCTCGAAAAACGCCAGATCGCCAAACGCTACCTGGTGCGGCGGCAGAGCCGCGAATGCGGGCTCAAGAGTTCCCGGACCGCCTTCAGCATGCCCGCTCTGGATGAGATCATCGATTACTACACCCGCGAAGCCGGGGTGCGCCAGCTCGAACGGCTGATCGGCCAGGTGTGCCGCAAGCTGGCGCGGGGCATTCTCGACGGCGAATTCGATCCGTCGGCCCGGCTCAGCGTCGACGACGCGCTGGTGCGGCGGCTGCTGGGGCCGCACAAATTCCTGCGCGATGAATTCGACGAAACCCCGGTGATCGGCAGCGCCAACGGCCTGGCCTGGACCAGCTTCGGCGGCACGGTGCTGACCATTGAAACCGCGCGGCTGCCCGGCAAGGGCGCTTTGAAGCTGACCGGTTCGCTCGGCAACGTGATGAAGGAATCGGCCGAAGCGGCCTACACCGTGGTGCGCGGCCGCGCCGAAAGCGAACTGGAATTGCCCGGCGACTACTTCGAAAAAAAAGATTTAAACATCCACGTCCCGGACGGCGCCACTCCCAAGGACGGCCCGTCGGCCGGGATCACCCTGGTCACCGCGCTGTGGTCGTTGATCACCGGGCAATCGATGCGGCCGGCGCTGGCGATGACCGGAGAGATCACCTTGCGCGGCCGGGTCACCGCGATCGGCGGGGTCAAGGAAAAAGTCATCGCGGCGATGCGCGCCGGCGTCGACACCGTGCTTTTGCCGCATGAAAACGGCAAGGATCTCGAAGAACTGCCCAAGGAGGTCAAGAGCGCGTTGAATTTCCTGCTGGTCAGGAACATCGACGAAGCCTTGCCGTTGATCTTCCCCGTCCCCGGGGAGCCGGGCAAAATTCCGGCGGCGGAACGCCGCCGCAACTCCGGAAGGGCCGGAAACCATGCGTAAGAACGTTCTGATCCTGTTGTTCGCCGCGGTGTTCACCGCGGTTTCGTTCGCCGCCGACGCGGTGCCGGCGGAGGAGTTCCTCGCCATGGCCCGGGAGCCCCGGGGGACGCTGCTGACCTACGCCGCCATGGATGGCGAGATGACACACCGCCGGGCCGGCAGCGACATTGAACATGCGTCGGTCTATCTCGGCATCTGGTTCACGCCGGACCGCACGCTGGCGCAGGTGATCGTCGGTGACCGCGAGGGTTACATTGTCGGGCAGGCCTATGGTTCGGGCGTCGAGGGCAGTTCGGTGTCGCCGATGGGCGATTATCCGGAGCCGCTGCTGAACCATTACGGGTTGCGCGCGTCGGACCTGACGCTGGCTTTC
>JAVBSD010000068.1:0-3348 GCA_031547325.1 Victivallaceae bacterium
TCGAGGGTTCGCCGGAACAGGCACAGCTTCTTCGGTACGCTCAATCTGGCTTGAAATCCGGATGACATTTAAAAATACTCCAGGCTCGAAACGGTGAAATCGTAGAAGCGGTTCCGCCCCTCGCAGCCGGCGAAACCGACGAACAGTTCTTCCGGCAGCGTGTCGACGGAGAAGGCGAAGGCTTCGCCGCCGACCTCCACCGTGATGAATTTGCCCTGCCGGACGGCGGCGGCGGCGACGCGGAGTTGGTAGCGGGTTTGGGGCTGGAACGGATGGCGCAGACAGGCTTCGAGGTGGAAGACCGGCTTGTCGGCCTCCCAGGTGTAATGCCAGACGTTGACGCCCTCGTCAAAGAGCACGAATTCGTAGTGCTCGCGGTGCTCGGGCCGCCCCGCGGCGTCCGTCCCGGCCGGGCCCGAAAGGACCAGCAGAGGTGCCATACGGTAGTCGAAGCTCATCGTCGCCGAAACCGCCAGGCCGCCGCGGAAGGGCCGGTCGAGCATCAGGCAGGCGTAGCTGTCGTTGCAGTATTGAGTCTGCAATGCTTCGTCGTCGGCGCCCTCCACAACCTTATTGGTGATGTGGTCCGCCTCCTGCAGCATTTCTCCGACGTAGTCGAAGCGGGCGCTCTTGACCCCGATCCATTCGGAAGGTTCCCAGGCGTCCCGGGCGAATCCGGTGTGGTAGAGCTCCTCCGCCCGGGCCAGCAGAGTCGCCGAGGCGATCAGGAGCGGAATCATCTGCTTCACCGACATGTCCATATTCTCCCTTTTATATCGTAATATATGTGGGAAATGTAGGATTGCAAGTTACGCCCTGTCCGCAGTCCCCGCGGCGAATTCGATGAAGCGGCAGCTGCGCGGCGGCAGCGTCATCCGTACTTTTTCGCCGGCGACCGGCACGGCGGAGCCCTGCCAGAAATCGCGGGCCGAGATTGCCGCGATGCCGTTCGCCGCCAGGTCGAATTCCATTTCGGCGGGTGCGCCGCCATCCCAATTGACCAGCAGCAGCCGCCAGCCCGACGGAATTCGCTGGAGCCAGCGCGCCGGTACGTCGGAAGCGAAGAGATCGAGCGGCCGCGCGGTGTCGCCGGGTTCGGCTTCGGCGACCTTGCGCGCCAGCTCCAGCCCGGCGGCGTTGAGTTTGGTCATGTCGTCGGAGAAGTTGACCAGCCCGGCGGCGCACAGCACCACCGAGAGCAGGATTTCCAGTTGTTCCCTGCCCATGTCGGCGGTCAGCTTGAAGTCCGGGTACTCGTCGCCGTCGTAGCCGTCGGCGGTGACGAAAACCAGGCAGGCCAGCAGCCGGTCGAGATCGGGGTCGTCGCTGGTTTCCGGCGAGCGGCACAGCGCGAAATCCGGATCGTTGAGCCACCAGCGGCGGTTGCACCAATAGCGCGCCGCCACCGAAACGGTGTTGTGGACCAGCGAATCCCAGCGGGCGTGGATGTCGCCGGCGACCCGGACCGCGTCGACCGCGCGGTTGCCGGCGGTGAAATGATAGTTGCAGCCGAGTACTTCGGCGCGCCCGGCGACGGCGCGGCGGATCGGTTCGACGATCCGGCCGACGATGGCGCTCCGGGGAACCGAGGCGTCGGCGAAGCGCCGCGCCGACAACGCCAGGCCGAGGAAGTCCAGCTTGAAGAACTTGTAGCCCATTTTCGCGTAGCGGTCAAAGGTTGCTTCGAGGAAACGGCGGCTCCGCTCCACGGTCGGGTCGAGGATGAACCCGTAGCGGCGCATGCATTCGAAGGAAAGGCACGGCCAGCCGTTGGCTCCGCGCGCCAGCATGTCGTAGTCGAGCTGGGCGATGTGGGCCTGGGGTTCGACGATGGCCGGAGCGAACCACAATCCGGGCTCGAAGCCCATCCGGGTCAGCTCTCCGGCCAGCGCCGCCATGCCGGAGGGGAAACGGGAGTTGGCCTCCCACTCGCCGTAGCAGTATTCCCAGCCGTCGTCGACGATGATGCGTTTGACCCGGCGCGACAGCACCGGATCGCGGGCGATGGCCAGCGCGTTGGCGAGGACTTTTTCCTCGGAGACGGTCCAACGGTAATAATCCCAGGAGTTCCATCCGATGACCGGGGCGGCCGGAAATTCCTTGTCGACGCCGGGATAATCTCTGGCGTAGGCTTCCATCAGGCCGAAGCCGTCGCCGGAAGCGTAGATTTCGACCGGCACCGCCGCGATATGGGTCCCGCTGAAGCCGTCGACGGAGATCTCCTGGGCCAGGTTCCGGATGCTCCGGCCGGCGAGGCGGGCGGTGAAACGCGCCGGCTGCGCCGCCTCCGGCGGCATGGTCAGCTGCAGGCATTCGCCGCCGCGCGCCAGGACCAGTTGATAAAAACTTTCGAATTCCTTCCGGCCGGAGGGCAGTGCGAAGTTGGCGCAGCCGCCCATGCTGACCCCCTGGGTGACTGCGCGGTCGGCGGTGAAATCACCCAGGATGAGCGGGCGCAGCGTCACTTGCGCGGCCGGATGGGGCAACGCGCCCGACATGGCGATCCTCCAGCCGGCGACGCCGCCGGCGTTGCGGCAGGGTTCCAGCCGCCAGTGCCAGTGTCCGGTCCCGTCGACCGCTTCGAGGGCCGCCGGGGCGCCGGGGAGGTCGATGTTGCGCCACGCCAGCGGCAGCAGGCGGCCGTCGATGCGGACCTCGGGCGGCGCGAACGCCAGCCGGAAGCCTCCGGCGGCGACGGAAATGACGGTTTCCGGTTGTTGCAAATCGAGATGGATCATCGGAGAAGTTCTTTGCTGTCTTTGAGGTTTTTGGTTCGCGCTTCGATGGCGCGGCCGGCTCGGCTCCGAGCGCACTTTTGGGGATACGCGTTGCTCCCCCAAAAGTGTGCCATCGCCGACCGGGCGGCTCCGCCCGAGCTCCCGCTCGGGCTTCCTTACAGTTTCGCCTGTTTAGACAGGCGACCAACCTATGCGGTTGGATCGCACCAGGTCCACGGGACCTGGACCATGGCCTTGCTTCGCGGCGGCCCTATCTTGTTTTTTTACATCACCGCCGGAATCAGGTCGATCGACTTGACGTCGATGAATCCGACATCGGCGACTACGCCGGGCATGACCCAGATCCTGCTGCCCGCCGGCAACTGCCAGGTCCCGAGACAAACGGTTTGCCAGCCGTTTTCACCGCGCGAAGCCATGACCGGCTGGCGGCAGAGTTCATAGGGCGCGTAGATGCCGGCGTAGGCGCAATCCGGCTGGCGGTCGACGGTCGCCGCCACCCGCAGCGTCAGATCGACCCGCCAGCGCCCCGCCAGCTCCGGCGGCACCTCGAAGCCGATTTCCCCCTTGTCCGGCATCATGAACGGAAAACCGAGCGCCCCGCCGTCGACGG
>JAVBSD010000016.1:0-4967 GCA_031547325.1 Victivallaceae bacterium
GAGCCGGTCCCAGTCGGCGGGCATGCCGCCGTAGTTGACCGCCACGATGGCCCGGGTGCGTTCGCCGATGCGGTGCTCGACGTCGTCCGGGTCGAGACACAGCGTTTCGGGATCGACGTCGGCGAAGACCACGGCGGCCCCCAGGGTCAGCGCCGGGGCGCAAGTGGCCCAGTAGGTCAGCGACGGCGCGATCACCTCGTCACCGGCCCCGACGCCGCAGGCCCACATCGCTTCGAGCAGCGCGGCGGTGCCGTTGCAGACGCCGAGCGCGTATTCCGTGCCGTTCCAGCGGGCGTAGGCCGCTTCGAACTCTTTGGTGATTTCGGTACCGGACATCGCGCCCCGGCGCAGCACCGCGGTCACGGCCTCGATGTCCTCGCCGGTGACCACCGGCCAGTGGAACAATTCATCCGCAACATTCTCGACCGTCTTCCCGCCGCCCCTGATTGCCAGAATCGCCATCATAAACCTCCAATATAACCCATCGGTTGATTATCATCCTGTGGTTACTATAGAGGCGCAATCGGGTAAGTCAAACGGCATTCCGGAAAATATCGGTATTTTTACACCGGGTCAGCTACGACGACCTGAGTAATACACCTCGTTGATTCGCAGGTCGCGCTTGAAGCCTGAAAGGTCGGTTTTGGCGTCGATCATGGCCAGCTCGACGCCGGTTAGCTCGGCGAAGCTCTCCAGCATCGCCGGCGTCACCGCCTGGCTGTACACCGAATGGTGGGCGCCGCCGGCCAGGATCCACGCCGTCGCCGAAGTGCGGAAATCCGGGTCGAGGCGCAGCACCGCCCGCGCCACCGGCAACCGGGGCAAATCTTCCGGCGGCGTCACCGCTTCCAGGGTGTTGACCACCAGCCGGAACCGGTCGCCGAGGTCGATCAGCGAGGCGTTCAAGGCCCGGCCCGGGCGGGCGGTGAAAACCAGCCGCGCCGGGTCCGACTTGCCGCCGATGCCCAACGGATGCACCTCCAGGCTCGGCCGGTCGTCGGCGATCGACGGACAGACTTCGAGCATGTGCGCCCCGAGCGACACTTCGGCTCCGCGGGCCAGGTGGTAGGTGTAGTCTTCGATGAAGCTGGTGCCGCCGTCGAGGCCCGCGCCCATGACCTTCAAGGTCCGGGTCAGCGCCGCCAGCTTCCAGTCGCCTTCGGCGCCGAAACCGTAGCCGTCGGCCATCAGCCGCTGTACCGCCAGCCCCGGCAGCTGCGCCAGGCCGTTGAGGTCTTCGAAGGTGGTGGTGAAGGCGGTGAAGCCGCCGGCGTCGAGGAAGGCCCGGAGGCCGAGTTCGATTCGCGCCGCTTCGCGCACCGCGGGCAGTGCGTCATCGGCCTGGAACCGGTACTGTTCGCGGTATCCGGCGACCAGGCGGTCGATTTCGGCGTCGGCCGCCTGATCGACGTATTTCACCAGGTCGGCGACGCCGTAGCCGTTGACCGAATAGCCGAAGGCCATCTGCGCCGACACCTTGTTGCCCTCGGTCACCGCGACTTCGCGCATGTTGTCGCCGATGCGCGCCACCTTCATATGCTGCATGTCGTCCACCGCGCGGGCGACCCGGCAGAAGGTCTCCACGTCGGCGAGCACCTCGGGGTCCTGCCAGTACCCGGCGGTCACCTGGCGCGGCAGCCGCATCCGGGCGCACAGAAAGCCGAACTCCCGGTCGCCGTGCGCCGACTGGTTGAGGTTCATGAAATCCATGTCGATGGCCGCCCACGGCAGCTCGCGGTTGAACTGGGTATGGAGGTGGAGCAGCGGCTTGGAGAAGCGCTTGAGCCCGTTGATCCACATCTTGGCCGGGCTGAAGGTGTGCATCCAGGCGATTGCTCCGACGCAGCCGGCGTCGGCTTCGGCGTCGGCGAGGATGTGGCGGATGCTTTCCGGCGTGGTTGCGACCGGCTGCCAGACGACGGCGACCGGCATATGATGGTCCAGGAAGCGGGCGATGGTTTGCGAATTCTCCGCGACCAGGCGCAGGGTTGCTTCGCCGTAGAGGTGCTGGCTGCCGGTGATCAGGCGGATGTGTGGAGTCATGATTTTTGTCCGTAATAGGCGGCGGGGCCGTGTTTGCGTTCGAAATGACGTCGGAGCAACGCCGGGTTCAGCCGGGCTGCGGCGGGGTTGATGCTTTCGGTCAGGGTTGCCATGCGGCAGAGCTCTTCGAGCACGTGAGCGTGGTAGACCGCGTCCATGCCGTCGGCGCCCCAGGCGAAAGGGCCGTGGGAGGCGGCCAGCGCCATCGGAAAATGCGCCGGGTCGAGTTGGTGGCGGCGGTAGTGTTCGACGATCGCTCTGCCGGTGTTGGCTTCGTAGTCGCCGGCGATCCATTCGTCGGGCATGGCGGGAGTGCACGGCACGTCGCCGGGCATGAAATCGGCGTGGGTGGTGCCGTAGACCGGCACCGCGCGGGCGGCCTGCGCCCAGGCGGTGGCGTAGGTCGAATGGGTGTGGACGATGCCGCCCGCGACGGGGAATTCCCGGTAGAGGCAGGCGTGGGTCGGGGTGTCGGAGGAGGGGGCGAGGCGTCCCTCGACCACCCGGCCGGCGAAGTCGACAATCACCATGTCGCCGGGCGTCAGCGCGTCGTATTCGACCCCCGAGGGTTTGATCGCGAAGAGGCCGCGCTCCCGGTCGGCGACGCTGACGTTGCCGAAGGTGTGGATCACCAGATTCAGCGCCGGCAATTGCAAATTGGCTTCCAAGCAGGCCCGGCGCAGCGCTTCGAATCCGGTCATGATTCCACTCCGCCTTCGATGGCCGCGGCCAGCTTCCGGTAGCGGGCGAAGGCTTCGGCGTAGGCTTTCACGTTGGCCGGGATCGGGTGGTAGGTCCGTTCGAAGCCGGTTCCCATCCGCCGCGAGGCGGCCATCACGTCGGGGTAGAGCCCGGCGGCGGTCGCGGCGAACATCGCCGCGCCCTGGGCGCAGGTTTCGGTGCTGCGGGCGACCTTGACCGGCATGGCGAAGACGTCGGCGGTCATCTGCATGATGAAGGGCGATTTTTTGGCGACGCCGCCGAGGGCGATCATGCCGTCGATGCGGACGCCTTCGGCCTTGAAGCGTTCGGCGATCATCGCCGCGCCGAACACCGACGCTTCGGCCAGCGCCCGGAACAAGGTCGGCGTGTCGGTGCTCAAGGTCAGCCCGGCGAAGGCCCCTTTGAGCAGTGGATTGGCGTCGGGGGTGCGGCGGCCGTTCATCCAGTCGAGCGCGGTGACGCCGTTGCAGCCGATCGGAACTTCGGCGGCGCGACGTTCCAGTTCGGCGATCAGGCGTTTTTCCGCCGCTTCGCGGGCGTCGGGGGCGAATTCGGCCAGCGGCCACAGCATCAGCTTGCGGAACCAGGCGTAGAGGTCGCCGAAGGCCGACTGGCCGGCTTCGAGGCCGATCAGTCCCGGGACGATCGAACCGTCGACCTGGCCGCAGATGCCCCGGACCGGCTCCGGCCCGAGTTCGGCGGGCGGCGCCACGATCATGTCGCAGGCCGAGGTGCCGAGCACCTTGCACAGCATATGGGGCTCGATTTCGCCGCCGACCACGCCCATGTGGGCGTCGAAAGCCCCCACTGTGACCGGAATTCCGGCCGGGAGGCCGAGCCGGGCCGCCCATTCGGGGGTCAGCTTGCCCGCCGGGACGTCGGCGGTATAGGTTTCGGCGAAGAGTTTGCCGTCGCGCCAGCCGGCGAGCCGGGGATCGAGCCGGGTCAGGAATTCCTCCGGCGGCAGTCCGTTCCAGTCGGGATGCCACATCGCCTTGTGGCCGGCGGCGCAGCGGCTGCGTTTCAGTTGCACCGGGGCGGCGGTGCCGGTCAGGAGGCCGGGCAGCCAGTCGCAGTGTTCGACGAAGCTGGCCGCGCGTTCCGCCATCGCCGGATTGCGGCGCAGCAGATGCAGCAGCTTGGCCCAGAACCACTCCGACGAATAGATGCCGCCTTCGTAACGGGTGTAGTCGACGCCGCCCCAGGTGCGGGCCAGACGGTTGATTTCGGCGGCTTCCGCGATCGCGGTGTGGTCTTTCCACAGCACGAACATCGCGTCGGGGTTTTCGGCGAACTCCGGCAGCAGCGCCAGGGGTTGCCCGGCGGCGTCGACGAAGCACGGCGTGGAGCCGGTGGTGTCGACGCCGATGCCGGCCACATGCCTCGCGGCGTCGGGATTCCGGCGGACGACGGCGGCGACGACGGCTTCGAGTCCTTCGAGGTAATCCAGCGGGTGCTGGCGGAAGCGGTTTTGCGCCGGGTCGCAGTACAGTCCCTCGCGCCAGCGGCGGTAGGAATGCACCGCCTCGGCGGCGATGGTCCCGTCGCGGGCGTCGATCAGGACCGCGCGCACCGAGTCGCTGCCGTAGTCCAGCCCGATGGTGAAAGCCGGTTGCCGTTGCGTCATCATTCCTCCCGTATTGCTGTAATTCTGACACCGTATGGTTCGAGGATCGGCGAAGCGCCGCCGACCAGGATTTCGCCCGCCGGGAGCTCCGGCAGGGCGATGCTTTGCTCCGAATTGTTGAAAAGGAAGACCAGCTTTTGGCCGCCGCGCCGCCGGACGACCGTCTCCACCTCCGTCGGCAGCGCGGGGAAGGGACGTTCGAGGCCGCTTTCCGCGATCCAGGTATCGGCCAGGGCCGCCGCCACCGCCTCCGTGAGGTAGGTTCCGACGTAGAAGACGGCGCCTTTGCCGACCCGGTTGCGGGTCATCGCCGGCTGGCCCGCCAGATAGCGGGTGGTCCAGCGCCCGACCGTTTCGGCCGCCTCCGGAGCCAATACTTCGTAGAAGGCGGACCCGGCGATTTCCCGGCCGCCGACGGCGAAACGGTGACGGGAATGCGGATCGTTTTCGTCGAGTTTGCCGTATTCGTCGACCCGGCATCCGGCCAGCGGCGCCAGCTTGCCGGGGAAGGTTTCGGCGATGATCCGGTTGGCTCGGTCGCGGATTCCCGAACGCGCCCCCAGGACCAGGACGC
>JAVBSD010000173.1:0-5896 GCA_031547325.1 Victivallaceae bacterium
TAACCGGGGGATCCCGCCGTCCGCATGATCTTGAAATAAAGATATTTTGAGAAACGTCCCAAACGTTTCCGCAGCGTTTTTCTATCGTGTTCCATTCCGTTGTTCGTCTTCCGGTTCCCTCTGTTTCTTTTTTCGCTTCACTTTATCCGTTTGGGGGCGCGCCATTTTGCGTTTGCGCCGCTCTTCGCGGAGCGCCCGGTATTTCCGCACCAGCTTCAAACTCAAAAAATATCCGGGCACGGCCGCCGCGACGCCGAAGACCAATCCCCCCGCCAGAAACGCCGCGGTCAACTCCCGGCCCAATTGCCAGAACTGTTCGAAATCCATCGTCTTCATATCCAGGAACGCCTGGCGGGTGCGTTCGGCGATCTCCTCATAGGAGAGCGGATGGAAGACCAGAATACTGCCGATGTAACACTGGACGGGGTAGATGAATACCGCCGTCCACCAATTGCTGATCCAGGTAATGAGCATGGCGGGAATTTTCGCGCCCCGGATCAGAAACGCCAGCGCCAGCGCCGGAATCGTCTGAAACATGTTCGGCATGAAGAAGCTGATAAAAATCCCCACCGCCACTCCCCTGGCGATGTACTCGGGCGTCCCGGACGTCCGCATCACTTTGTAATAAAGCAGCTTTAAAAAGTTTTTCAAGCGCCGCCAAAGCGATTTTCCGCCGTTGCGCATCTTCCCGTCTCTCCCCTCTACTGCGTCATGCTGATATAGGACGCGGCAATGATCGCCGTGGTGATAATGCCGCAGATGTTGGCGCCGAGCGCGTGCTGCATGACGATGGCGCCGGGCTTGACCCGGGCCGCCTCCTGCTGCGCGATCTTGGCGCAGGTCGGCAGACAGCTCACCCCGGCGATGCCGATGACCGGGTTGTACCTGCCGCCGGTGACGAAATACATCAGGTACCCGCCGATCACGCCGCCCACCGCCGAAAGCCCCAGCGCGATGATGCCGAGCAACAGCAGCGGCAGCACCTTGGGATTCATGATGGTCTGGGCGTCGCACAGGACTCCCAGCAGCAGTCCCAAGGTCAGCGTCGCGCCGTACAGCACCACCTCGCTGACCAGGACGCGGAATTTCTCCAGCCCCGATTCACGGATGGCGATCCCCAGGAACAGCGAGAAGACCAGCGGCGAAGCCATCGGAAACAGAAAGCACAACACGACGCAGGCGACCACCGAAAACAGCAGTTTCTGGCCCGAAGTGGCCTGAAAAAGCGTCTTGTCCGGCGGCATCTCGATCATCCTGAGCTTCTTCGGTATCATGACGCGGACCAGGTACGGGAATCCGCCGTACGCCAGCGCCAGATACAGATAGGCCACCACCGTAATCGGCACGAACAGATCGGGCGCCATCTTCAGGGCGCTGAACAGCACCATCGGCCCGTCGGCGCCGCCGACCAGCGCGATGGAAGCCGCGTCCCCAATCCCGATCCCATTGAACATCATGGCGATCGGCAGCGTCGCCAGAGTGCCGAGCTCGGCGCAGACGGCGATGAACATGCTTTGAAACGGCCGCGCCATGACCACCCCGATGTCCAGGATCGAACCGATCCCGACGAAAATCAGGCAGGCGATCAGTCCGCTGCTGAAGCCGAAGGTATAGATCGGCTGCAGCCACTTGATCTGGCACAGGGTCATCAGGTTGTTGTTGCCGGCTTCGATGGAGTTGAGGAACAGCGTCCCCACCATGGTTGAATCGACCGGCGTCCGGTTCACCATGCTGATCGGATCGAAAAACATCATCCCCGCGTTGATGGTGCTCATCCCGAGCCCCATCGGAATCATCAGCATGGGCTCCAGGACGCCCTTGCGCCCCAGATGGACCATGAGAATTCCCAACGCAATCAGAATCACCCGGACGCCAACCATCATCCAATCGTGGTCCAACTGGTAAAGCAGCAGATCGACGCCCTGAAAAATTTCTCGAAAATTAAAGTTCATATCCTGTAAATTATGATAAATCGCTTGACTGGTTTTCACGCGGCACGCAGAACAACGCCTCCCGGCGGTGCCAAATAGCTTCGGATGTTCTGCCGCTGAAAGGCGGTCAGCATTGGGGGCTGGCCCGGGCGGGCAGCGAACGGCTCAGTATTTTCGGGTAGTGAAATGAGGAACCGGTCTCCGCCGAACGGGAAACGACCGGCGCGGCCGCCCCGGCCGGCGCGCACTTGACCACCGCCGCCACCCCGACCGCGTCGGGAAGCCTGCGGGCGTGGTGCCGCCCGGAATGTTCCGCGTCCTGCCGGACGGTATGGTATTTGGCGTCGCCCAGCCGGGCGTTCGGCGTCCGCGCGTCTCCGGCCTGGACGACCTCCGCGGCTTCGGCGCAATGCAAACCGGCCCCGCAATCGATGCCGCCTCCCCCGAAAAACAAAGCCAGCAGCCCGAGCAACAGGCACGGCGTCAGTTTCCAGCCGGAAAAAGGCTTTTCAGAGGGGGCCAATATCATGATTGCAATTCGACAGCTTCCTTTCGCCGGGAATATCCCGAGCCGTGAAAATATAACACGAAAACCGGCGTCTGTCAAATTCAAAAAAAAATGCCGGAAATAAATTTGCCTTTCCACCGCGCGGATGTATCTTAAATAAGCTTTATTTGGCTCGGAAACATATTTTAAGGAAAGAAAAGATGAATTTCGTTTCTAAGAAAACAGTGGCGGAAGTGATCGGGACCTACTGGCTGGTGCTGGGCGGCTGCGGAGCGGCGGTTTTCGCCGGCAGCAACATCCACTTCGCCGGAATCGCCCTGGCCTTCGGCCTCAGCGTCCTGACCATGGCCTTCGCCGTCGGCCACATCTCCGGCGGCCACTTCAACCCGGCGGTCAGCCTCGGACTGTGGGCGGCCGGCCGCTTCTCCAACAAGGAGCTCGCGCCCTACATCGCCGCGCAAATTGTCGGCGGCGTCCTCGCCGCATTGACCCTGTGGGCGGTCCAGGCCGGCCAGATCAACTTCGTGCCGGCGAGCCTGAGCTTCGCCTCCAACGGCTTCGGCGAATTCTCTCCGGGCCGCTACGGCTTCGCGGCCTGCGCGCTGGTGGAGATCATCCTCACCTTCATCTTCCTGATCGTGATCTGCGGCGCGACCGACAAGCGGGCCCCGAAGGGCTTCGCCCCGGTGGCGATCGGCCTCTGCCTGACCCTGATCCACCTGGTCGGCATCCCGGTGACCAACCTCTCGGTCAACCCGGCCCGCAGCTTCGGCCCCGCTTTCGTCCAGCTGCTGGCGAAAAATGCCGACGCCTTCTGCCAGGTCTGGTTCTTCTTCCTGATGCCGGCCATCGGCGCGCTGCTCGCCGGGCATCTCTACCGGAAGTTCTTCGAAACCCAGGACTGACGCCCGGCCAGCCTTGAGCCGCCTCCGGGCGGCTTTTTTTGTGCCGGTTCGGAGTTGAAAATTCCCGCCGGCCGGATTACATTAATCCACCATGCATAAAATTCTGCCGTTCCTCCTGATGATTTGCGCGGCCGCGGCCGGCGCCGGCGAAGCGCACCGCATCCGCGCCTTGATGCTGTGGCTGCCGCAGGCGGAATTCGCCGGCTTCTACATGGCGCGGGCGGACCGGCTGTACGAAGAGGCCGGCTTAAAGGTGGAAATCGACCACCCGACGGCGGATGAGGAAATCTTCGACACCCTGGCCGGCGGCGAGGCGGACGTGATCGTCGGCTGGCCGCTGGCCGCGCTCAGCCGCGCGGCCGCCGGGGAGGATGTGGTCAACATCGGCCAGCTGGCGCGCCGGTCGGCGCTGATGCTGATCGCCCGCAGGAGTTCCGGAATCGACACGCCGGAGGATATCGCCGGCCACCGGGTCGGGCTGTGGCCTTCGGAGTCGCTCCAGTCGACGCTGCTGTCATTTTTCGATCATTACGGCGTCGACGACTACACGGTGGTTCCGGTCTACACCAACGCGGACCTCTTTCTGTACGGAGGCGTCGACGTCACCGTGGGAGTCCGGTACGACGAATACTACCGCATCTACGCCGCCGGCATCGACCCGGAGGAGCTGACGCTGTTTTACCTCAACGACCTCTTTCCCAGGCTGGTCGACGACGGCCTCTATTGCAAGCAAAGGACCTATCGGGACAACCCGGAGGCGTACCGGAAATTTCTGGAAGCGACGCTGGAGGGCTGGCGGCGCGCCTTCGCCGATCCCGAACGGGCGCTGGAGCTGGTCCGGCGGGAGTGCGCCGCAGCCGGCGTCCCCTACAGCCGCGTCCACCAGCGCTGGATGCTGGACGCGATGAAAATGCTGATTTTTCCGGAGGGCGAAACCAACGACGGCGCCTTCCTGCGCGAATACTTCGATGAATGCATGAAACTCCTGGACGCCGACGCGCCGGAGGTGACCTTCGAAACCTTCGCCGCCGCGCGGCAGGAGGACGGACCATGAAGCTCTCCAGCCTCCCCGTGCGCCTCAGCGCCTGGATCTGCGCCGTACTGCTGCTCTGCCTGGGGGCCACCGCCGTCCTGGTCGGCTATCTGTGGATGCAGCGGCTGACCGAGCGGCTGAACAGCATGGGCATCACCACCGCCACCGAAACCGCCTATCTCCTCGACCGGATCTTCGTCCAGGCCGAACAGTCGGCGCTGATGCTGGCCAACGTGCTGGAACAAAGCCCGCCCCGCCCGGAGCAAATCCCGGATCTGCTGCGGGAAGCCATGTCCGCGATGAACGAAAGGTGCGCCGAACTCAACAGCATCGGCATCGCCTATCTGGAAAGCCCCTATCCCGGCGAAAACCACCATCTGTTCGCCGAATACCGCTTCGGCGGCGAATCCGATTCGCTGTATCTGCCGGCGCGGCCGGGCGAAGCGGGGTATCCGACGCGGGACTGGTTCACCTTTCCTTTGACCCTCCGGCGGCCGGTGTGGACGGTGCCTTACCGTTCCGAGCTGGCGCCCCACCCGCTGCTCTTTTCCTATGCCGTTCCATTCTTTTCCGGCAAAGACGGCGAGCGCCGCCCGGTCGGAGTGGTCGAGGTCGGAATCCTGCTCCCGGAGCTGGAAAAATTCCTCGACAACACGGCGCTCAAAGGGCTGCGGGAGCTTTCCAAGGCGGGTGAAATTTTCGTCATGAACCAGTTCGGCCAGATCATGCTCTGCCCGGGCAAAGAAGACATGCTCTCCGAAACGATCTTCAGCCTCTGCGACGAAAGCGGCGTCCCGAATCCGGAAGACCGCCGCGCCGCACAGTCGATCTTCCAACGCCAGAGCGGCAAAATCGTCCTCGCCTCGGTGCCGCGGTTGATGGGCGAAAGCGAATTCTTCCATGCCGGCTGCGTCAACGGCTGGGTGGTCGGCATCGTCATCCCGCAGGACTGGGAAATGCAATATCTGATGCCGCTGGTCACCCGCTTCACGGCGGGAGCGGCGCTGCTGCTCGGAGTGGTGGTGGCGGTCATCTTCCTGATCTGCCGCAAACTCGGCGCGCCGCTGCTCTTGCTCTCCCGGGCGGCGCGGGAAATCGGCCGGGGGAATTTTCACGCGCCGCTGCCCGACTTCCGGCGCGCCGACGAGGTCGGCGACCTCTCCAACTCCTTCCGCCAGATGCAGTCGGCGCTCTCCGACTACATCGAGAAATTGAAAGTCACCGTCGCGGCGCGCGAACGCTCCGAGGGCGAATTGAACGCCGCCCAGGCCATCCAGCAGGACATCCTCCCCCACATCCTGCCCCCCCTGCCCGACTGTCCCAACCTGGTCTGCGCCGCCGGCCTGATCCCGGCCCGCGGCGTCGGCGGCGACCTCTACGATATCTTCCCCGTCGATGACAACCACTGGGCGCTGATCATCGGCGACGTCTCCGGCAAAGGGCTACCGGCCCGGCAATTCATTAGCGTGACGATCACCCTCGCTCACAGCAACAACCTGACCATCGACACAGCGGACGA
>JAVBSD010000260.1:0-3742 GCA_031547325.1 Victivallaceae bacterium
AGCGCCGGATCATCCTCTGCGCCGGCACCGGCTGCGTCGCCAACGGCTCGCTGCTGGTGCGCGACGCCCTGCTCGAAGCGCTCCACGCCGCCGGCATTCCCGCCGACGTCGCCATGCGCGAGGAAAAAACCGAAAACTTCAATTATCTCTCCAAGAGCGGCTGCCAGGGCTTCTGCCAGATGGGACCGCTGCTCCATATCGAACCCGAGGCGATTCTCTACGTCCGGGTCAAGGCCGAAGACGTGCCGGAGATCGTGGAAAAAACCATCCGGACGGGCGAAGTGATCGGGCGGCTGCTCTACGTCGATCCCGCCACCGGAACCGCCTGCCGGGGCAACGCCGAAATTCCCTTCTACAACCGCCAGAAACGCGTGACGCTGGCCAATTCGATGATCGAACCGGGCAACGTCGACGAATACATTGCCATGGGCGGCTACTTCGGCGCCCGGCGCGCGATCTTGGAAATGTCTGCCGACGAGGTCTGCCAGTGCGTGCTCGATTCCGGAATGCGCGGCCGCGGCGGCGGCGGTTTCCCGACCGGCCAGAAGTGGCGCTTCGCCCTGGCCAGCCCCGGGGAAGAAAAATATGTCATCTGCAACGGCGACGAGGGAGACCCCGGCGCCTTCATGGACCGTTCGGTGATGGAGGGCAACCCCCACGCCGTGATCGAAGGCATGTTGATCGCCGGCAAGGCGATCGGCGCCAATCAGGGCGTCGTCTACGTCCGCGCCGAATACCCGCTGGCGGTGGAGAGAATGAACGCCGCGGTGCGCGACGCCGAAGCGGCGGGGCTCCTCGGGAGCGGGCTTTTCGGCACCGAGTTCGGGTTCGGGCTGACGGTGATGGAAGGGGCGGGCGCTTTTGTCTGCGGCGAAGAAACCGCGCTGATCGCCAGTGTCGAAGGCGAACGCGGCACGCCGCGGCCCAAGCCGCCGTTTCCGGCGCACAAGGGGCTTCACGCCCGGCCCACGGTGATCAACAACGTCGAAACCCTGGCCGGGATCGGCGCGATATTGCGCGACGGGCCGGCGGCTTTCCGCGGCGTCGGCACCGCGGGTTCGCCGGGGACCAAGACCTTCGCTTTGACCGGCCACGTGGCCAATACCGGGTTGATCGAGGTGCCTTTCGGGACCACGCTCCGGGAGATCGTCCACAATATCGGCGGCGGCGTCACCGACAACCAAGGCAAGGTTTCCGGGGGGGAATTCAAGTCGGTGCAGATCGGCGGGCCCTCCGGCGGCTGTCTGACGCCGGAGATGCTCGACATGCCGCTCGATTTCGATTCGCTGAAGACCGTCGGCGCGATGGTCGGCTCCGGCGGCATGGTGGTGATGAACGACGAGACCTGCATTGTCAAGATCGCGCGTTTCTTCATGCAGTTCACCCAGAACGAATCCTGCGGCAAATGCACCTTCTGCCGGGTCGGCACCAAGCGGATGCTCGAATTGCTCGACAAGATCATCGCCGGGCGCGGTGAAATGAGCGACATCGCCAAGCTTGAGGACCTGGCCGGCAAGATCAAAACCGGCAGCCTGTGCGGCCTCGGGCAGACCGCGCCCAATCCGGTGCTGTCGAGCCTGCGCCATTTCCGCAGCGAATACATGGATCACGTCGTCAGGAAACACTGTTCGACCTGTGAATGCGACGCCATGGTCGATGTCCGGATCGACCGCGCCAAATGCATCAAGTGCAAACTGTGCATTCGCCGCTGTCCGGTCAACGCCATCAGCGACGACTTCGTGGTCGACAACAGCATTTGCACCCGGTGCAACACCTGCATCGAGGCGTGTCCGAAAAAGACCATTGACCGCGTTTCGCCGCGCGGACGCAACTGATACAGCGGGAAGCATCATTCATGAACAATATCGAATTCATCCTCGACGGCGTCAAAGTAACCGCTGCTCCCGGCGAAACCATTCTCGACGCGGCGCGGCGCCAGGGGACGGTGATTCCGACCCTGTGCAACGACCGGCGGGTGTCGAAGAACACCTCATGCCTGGTCTGCGTGGTCCGCGACGTCAAAACGGGTCGTTTCATCCCTTCGTGCACCATCTGCCCGGCGCCGAATCAGGAGATCGATTCCTCCTCCGACGCAGTGAAAGAGATGCGGCGGACCGCGCTGGAGCTCTTGCTGAGCGAACATTCCGGCGACTGCGAAGCGCCTTGTACGCTGGCCTGTCCGGCGCACGCCCGGGTTGAGGAATATGTCCGCGCCGGGCGCAACGGCAATTTCCTGGAGGCGTTGAAGATCGTCAAGGAACGCATTCCGCTGCCGATGAGCATCGGCCGGGTGTGTCCGCGTTTCTGCGAGAAGGAATGCCGCAAGAACATCTTCGACGAACCGGTCAACATCAACGATTTCAAGCGTTTGGCGGCCGACCTCTATTACGACAGCTACCGCGAGGAGCTGCCGGCGGTCGGCCCGGAAAAGGTGGCGCTGGTCGGCGCCGGTCCGGCGGGATTGGCGGCGGCGTATTTTCTGCGTCTCGAAGGCGTCGCGGTCACGATTTACGACCAGATGCCCGAGGCGGGCGGGATGCTGCGGTACGGCATTCCCGAATATCGTTTGCCCAAGCAGGCGGTGCTGGCCAAGGAGCTGGAGCATTTCCGGCGGATGGGCATTGAATTTCAGTTCGGCCGGCGGCTCGGCGACAATTTGTCGCTGGAGGAGCTTACCGCCGGTTACGACGCGGTCGGCATTACCGTCGGCTGCTGGGAGCCGTCGTCGATGCGTTGTCCCGGCGAAGGGTTCGCGGTCCAAGGCATCGATTTTCTGCGCCGGGTGGCTTTGAACGGCTGGCGGGGGGAGGCGGCGGGCCGGGTGATCGTGGTGGGCGGCGGCAATACCGCGATGGATTGTCTGCGGACTTCGGTCCGGCTGGGCGCGGCCGCCGTCGAATGTTTTTACCGCCGGACCGAGGCGGAGATGCCGGCTGAAAAGCTGGAGATCAAGGAAGCGCGCGAGGAGGGGGTCAAGTTCCACTTCCTGGTTGCGCCGGTTGGGTTGCGCCGTGAGGGCGACCGTTATGTGATGACTTGCCGGCGGATGGTGTTGGGCGAACCCGACGCTTCGGGCCGGCGGCGGCCGCTGCCGGAGCCGGGCAGCGAATTCCAGGTCGAGGCCGATCTGGTGATTGCGGCGATCGGGCAGAACACCGCTGCGCCGGAGAATATCAAAATCAACAAATTCGGCTGTATCGAGGCCGATCCGGAGACCTGCCGGGTCGACGGCAAAATTTTCGCCGCCGGGGACTGTGTTTCGGGGGCGGCGACAGTGGTTGAAGCGGTGGCGATGGCGCGGCGGATGGCCTACGGGATGTTGAATTTCCTGCGCGGCGCCGCGATTCCGAAGGAGCATCCGGTCAATGTGTCGCGCGGTACCTGGCGTGCGATGGCGACTGATGACGTGGTGCTGTTGCGCGGCGACGTTTCCGAGGGGGAACGGGTGGCGCTGAAGTTGATTTCGCGTGAAGAGCGTATGCGCACCTTCAAGGAGGTGGCGTTGACTCTTGCTCCGGGGGACATGGCTGCGGAGGGTCGGCGTTGTCTTGAATGCAGTTGTCATGCCAAGGGGGATTGTCGGTTGCGCGAGCATGCCGGTGCTTGCGGCGCATTGCCGGATGCGATTGCGGGGGAGCGGCTCAAGGTTGATTACGACAGTCGGCATCCGTCGATTTTGCAGGATCGCGGCAAGTGCATCAAGTGCGGCATTTGCGTCAAGACCTGCAAAGAGGTGGTCAAT